>CAZOJL010000011.1:0-41425 GCA_964580075.1 uncultured Akkermansia sp.
CCGCCCGCAAGAGCCTGCGCGCCCCGCCAGCCTCCCCACTGTCTGAATCGCAGGGCCTTCAGAATGCCCCTTTCTTGCAATCCTGGATTGTGTTACGATTCCGGGCCTTTGGAACCCAACACGGACATTTTCGCCGCGGCATAGAGCGTGGACGAACAAAAAAGGATGCATCATGCAGAAATCACGCGCTTCATGGATGAAAGACGGGGCATTCGGGGTGATGGTTCACTGGTGTGTACCGAAGACGCCGCCGCAATACGGAAAGCGCATCGAGGATATCAACAAGGCTGCGGACCGGTTCGATCTCGACCGATTCATCCATGATTTCCGCCGCACCAAGGCCGACTGGCTTATCTTCACAATCGGTCAGACCTCCGGGTACGCCAGCCCGAATAGCGTCATCGACCGACTGGTCGGTCCCGGCCACTGCACGCGTCGCGATCTGGTCCTGGAGGTCGCCAAGAAAGTCAAGAAACTCGGCCGCCGTTTTATCGCCTACATGCCACCCGTGCTTCGCAAGAAAGACTTCCCTTTCGGTCCTGTTGACCTGTCCGAGCAGGAATTCCAGTTGCAGCACGCGGCGGTGATCGAGGAGTACGCGCGGCGGTTCGGCAAGCATCTGGACGGCTGGTGGTTCGACGGAGGATCCACCGCTCCGGAATACCGCGATGCGATGACCCTGAAACTCCGTGCCGCGCGCGCCGGCAATCCTGATGCGGCCGTGACGTTCAACAACGGATCCATCTGCCTGGGTCTCTCCCAGCCGCTGATCCCGGGTCAGGATTACCTGTCCGGTGAATCGGAATTCCTTCTGAAAGGCAAACTCCGCTACGGACGCGGGACAGACATTCTGACGCCCCTGCCCAAGGGGAAGGCCTCGCAAAAGCCTGCCATGGGACGCGGCATCACGGATTGCACGGGACATGTTTGCACCCTGTCATTACCGCAACCACCGGCTCTCTGCATCTGGCACGCCTTGCTACCGATCGACTGTATGTGGGAAACGGGGATTCCGTTTAACCTCGACTGGCAAAGTCCGGCCTTTCCGTGGATTGCCCCCAAGCGCCACAAGATGGAAAAGCCGCTTTACACCGTGGACCATCTCGAAACCGTCGTGCGCGATTTCAAGTCCGTGGGCGGCGGCGTCACGTTCAACGTCGGCATCTTCCAGGAAGGCGGGCTTGGCCCGGATACGGTAGCTCAACTCGCGCAACTCGCCAGACGTCTTTAGATCCTTAATGTTACGACTGGCCGGCACGATGGACGTGCACCATTGCCGGCGCATCGTCATGGGCGGGCGGGAGTGTATTTCCTCAAGACACCGGGATCGAAAAGGGTTGTCGCGGCATATCCGAAATCCGCGTTCAGCACCACTTCTTCGGCTTCAATCTTTTCACCGTCTTCCAGCTCCACGCCAACCGCTTTGCGGCCTTTGACCAGCACCCGCTTGACCGGGCGCGAACAGTGCACAACCGCCCCGTTTCGGGCGGCCACCCCGGCCATCGCCTCCGAAATGCGGCTCAACCCGCCGGTAACATGGAAAATCCCGTAGGCGTGTTCAATGTACGGAATCATCGCAAACAGGCCCGGACATTCCCACGGCGACATCCCGAGATACTTGGACTGGAAGGTGAAAGACAGGGCAAGCTTTTCGTCGCCGAATACCCCGACCATGATATCAAACAGGGACCTTCCCAGACCGAGCGACGGAATGGCTTTAAGCAGGTCCGGATGCAGGAGGGTCACTACTCCTCTGCCTTCATCACGTCTTGGAACGCCAGTATGTGCGGCTTCATATCTTCAATCAGTCTGGCATCCGGCCTGCAACGCAAGACCATGCCGTCGAGATACATCATGCTCTTGATAATTGAAAACATTCCCTTCTCAAAAACCATTCCGCAGTTTACGGCAAGCTTGATGGTCTCCATCATCTGACGCGTCAGGCTTACTTCGGATACGGACCTGCCCTGAAAATCCCTGTAGAGCGACTTGAACCTGTGTTCAAACTTTTCGAGCCTGCCTCCGGTGATCCCTGTTTCTGCCATTTCATTCATCCGCCTCACACATTCCGAATAGTCGTAGTCGCAAAGAGCCACGAAGAAATGGAACAACCCGCGCCGTATGCGTCTGCCAACCCGGCTGACAGCGCCCGTGTCGATGAGGCAGAGAGTGCCGTCAGGCCGGAGCATGATATTACCGGGATGAATATCGCCGTGAAATACGCCCGGCGCAAACAGAAACAGGCCGTGGATGCCGAACAACTGCAGCAGTTTTTCGTATGGTAGGTCGCCCCGCGCCAGCAGCCTGTCAAAGGTGGCCCCTTCAACAAACTCACCGACCAGAATCCCGGGGCCGGACAGTTCAGGATACAGTTTGGCGAAACGGAGCGCAGAAAGGTCGTACTTCCCGCTGTAGGCCGCGGCTATCGCCTTCAGCGTCTGCTGGCCTGCTATCTCGTTGCGCAGGTCCAACTCGTTGATCGTGTATTCCTCTATGTGGGCAAGCACACCCAGTGGATCGAACACCTTGCGCAGTTTCGGATAAAAAAACAGCACCACCCGAAACAACCGGCGAAGCCGGGCGAGATCGAATTCATACTATATCCGCAGAAATCAATGGGCTGCTCACGTAATCAATCCACTGGATAGATCATCTCGATTTCAACCGCGATGCGATTCGTACCCACTTCAAATTCCGATCCCTTGAATTTTGGCAGCCCGGATTTAATTCCGCCGGCCTGTATAGTGCATAGCCTTCTTTTGGCCTTCAGGATTTCCAGAGAGGTAATCCGGTTTGCTCATCAACGTCACGTATGTAGACCGCCCCCTCAATGCGTTGGATCATATACTCACAGGCGAATATGATCGTGCCTGGCGCCAGATGGCCACCGTACGCTTTCCCGTCACGATCTCCGAGCGTGACATGCGCATGAATCATGGGCTTGTCATCCCTGATCGACACATTGCCGGTGAGATTCGTGATTTCCAGGGGCTGATCCAGGGTCATGAATTCGTATTCATGGTTGGCCTGATTGTAAAAGCCGATCCGGGCTTTTTGAACTGCGCCTATCGCTTCGATACGACCACACGTCACATCCTTTTCCAAACACAGCGCCGTCAGTTCGCTCAACAGATCAGCGCCGTAGGAAAGTCTTCCTACAAAGCCTTTGCCGAACTCAACTTGTCGTATCATCATATCCTGGGCTCCTTCTTTTCAGCCGAACGCGCGCCAGCACCCGTGCCTGCACCGAGATAGGCAGACGGGGCGCCATGTTCCGTGATCAGGACAGGGTCTTTCGAATTGATGCACGTCTGCCTGTATTCGCGTAGCCTGACGTTTCCGTGTTGACACACGTTCCGTTCACGTTGCCCGTCACTATAATGATACACCGCTCAGGTAGCAAGCCTGCAATTCTAACACCGGCAGCCGCTATCAGGATCCAAATCGGGATCGGGATCGGGCTTGGGATCGGGGTCGATTTCGATACCGATTTCGATACCGATGAAAGCAGGACGGCATAAATACTTAGGCGCTTGCAAAACCTTCGGTTTGTGAAAACGGAGGGTTCAGGGTTCGGGGTTCAGGCCACTTTGCTGGCCATCATGGTCTCGCCATCGCACGCCTTCGGAAAATCTATGCTCCGGACGGCACGTTTCGTGCTACACTGTTTGGGAGCAGATTTTTGATCATCAAGGAGATAGCGGCATGAAGAAACAACCACGCAAGATGCACCGCCCGCCGCGCCACGCGCGCGCGCTGTCAGCGGTTCTGATCTGCTGCGGCCTGCTGGTGGGCGCGAGCATGGTGCAGGCGGAGGGTCTGCGAATCGAGAACGTGAAGGCGGTGCAGCGGGATGATATCTCCGCGACGGTCAGCTTTGACATCACCTGGGAAAGATCCTGGGGCCACGGGATCTTTCACGACGCGGCCTGGGTGTTCTTCAAGGCGCGGGCCGACGAGGCGTCGGGGTGGCAGCACGTCCGGCTGGCGGCGGACCAGGTATTGAACCCGGCCGGCTACGGCCAGGAGCCGGGCGGCACACCGCTGACCTTTGTCGTGCCGGACGGCGAGGACGGCTTTACCGGCATGTTCGTGCGCCGCGCGACGGACGGGGTCGGTCTGGTGCGGGCAAGCCATGTCACGGCCGTGTGGGACCTGCAGGACGTCACGAGCATCACGGACATCGCCAAGGCGCAAGTCCGCGGGTGCGGGGTCGAGATGATCTACGTGGCCGAGGGGCCGTTCTACCTCGGGAAGGGCAACGAGACGCCGGCCCAGTTCGCCGGCCTCGGATTCGGCGGAATGGAACTGAACTGGTTCTACAAGTTTTCACGCCGAGACGATCGCGCCTACACCCCGTCTTTCCCGTATACACGGTCGTGGCGCCACGTCCATTGGGGGGTGGGCTACACGCCGGATAATCTGCCCCCCTACAAAGTGACGAGCGCGGACGCCATTCCGACGGGAAAACAGAAGGGACGCCTGTGGGCCGTGGGCTTTACGCCGGAGGACAACGGCGAGATTCCCGCCGCCTTCCCAAATGGGTACAACGCGTTCTACAGCATGAAGTTCTGCTGGATCACAGCGGGGCAGTATGCCGACTTCCTGAACACGCTAACCGACGCGCAGGCAAAGCCGCGCTACTACACCGGCGGGCATGGCACGGCGATCAAACGGACCGGAAAATCGCCGAACACCACCTACGCGGCATCGAATCCGGATCAGCCTTGCCCGTGGCTGTCGTGGATGGACGGCGCGACGTTCGCGGCCTGGGCCGGGCTTCGTCCGTTGACGGAACTGGAGTATGAAAAAACCAGCCGCGGGCCCAAGACTCCGGTGCCGAACGATGCGGATAACGTGTTCTGGGGCATGATGGGTCAGGGCACCCGCCAGTATGAGCGCGCAATCTCGGTGGCCGACGCCACGGGCCGCGCGTTCAAGGGAACCCACGGCCGCGGTACACCGGAATTGCCCGCAGACTGGCCGGCGGCGCCGGCGGACTTCCTGATGTCGGGCCAGATCCCCGGCATCATCTACCGGGGCGATTACTTTATTGCCTCCGGATACATTCCCAGCTACCTGCTCACGGGCGGGCGTGTCGGCATGGTCCTGGCTCGCTCGGATCGATCCGGCAACGCTTACGCCGGCTGGCGTGGCGCGCGTTCGGCGCCCCGAGGCGACACGGACATGAAACCGCTGGACCGGCCCGTGGATCCCACGCCGGTCTCGTTGGCCCGGATGAAGCAGCCCATGCGGCCAGACGGCGTTCTGGACGAATGGGGCGAGCCCGTGGTGATCATTCAAGATGCCACCACACTCTACCCAACCCATTTGCGGTATCCGTCGATACACTGCGCGGACCCGTGGCGCGGACCTGCGGATATGAGCATCAAGTCTTTTCTGGGTTGGGATGGCGAAGCCCTCTGCATTGCGGCGGAAGTGACCGACGACCGGCAGTTCAACACCCAGCACGGTGAGTGGCTTTTTGACGGCGACGCCATGCAGGTGGGGCTGGTGAATGCGGACGGCATGCAATGGAACGTCGGCTTGGCGTTGACCGAGGAAGCAGGCGTCGCGTTCCACCAATGGTCGGCTCCAGATGACACACTGCTGCAAACCGCCACGTATGCCGTGGTGCGGGATGACGAGGCGCGCGTGACCCGCTACGAACTCCGCCTGCCGCTGAGCAGTCTCGGTCTCACTCCCGGCTCCGCGTGCAGCTACTACCTGATGTTCTTTGATGACGACAGCGGCAACGGCAGCCGCTACCGGTTCCAGTGGGCTCCGACGGTGGCCGATCCCTTCAAGCGGGATCAGTTCCCGCGAGTGGTGTTGGCAGAGTGAGGAGATGAATATGTGTGCAAAACAGAATGAATGCAAGGTGAATCATAAGGGGTCCCCCACCCTCTTCTGCTGCCTGTTGCTGGCCGGTGGCATGGTGCGTGCCGACAACATCACGGTCGCCAACGTGACGTTGGTTTCGGCCTCGCCCACCGAGAGCATCGTCCAATTCGACATTGCCTGGGACAACTCCTGGAGGACGGTGTTGAAGGCGGATGATGCGTCGACCGAGAACTGGGACGCGGCCTGGGTGTTTGTGGATTACCACCTGAAAGAGCAGAGCGGCGCATGGCGCCGCGCAACGCTGGCGAAAGACGGCCATCAAGCGCCCGCCGACGCGACGATCGCCGTCGGAACAAGCGGGGCCGACGACGCCGCGTTTGGCGCGGGGGTCTTTATCCACCGCAGCGCCGTCGGCGAGGCCGGACCGAACGACTGGAAAGGCGTGAAACTGCGTTGGCTGCACCCGCCTTCGGACGAAAGCTCCGGCGCGGCAGGCGAGACCGGCGCTATCGACACCAACACGACGATCCCGGAGGTCACGGCCATTGAGATGGTCTACGTGCCGCAGGGGGCGTTCTGGGCCGGGGATGGACTAACGACGCGCGGCCGCTTCACCAAAACGCAGATCACGCAGGCTGACCCGACCACGGATGGGGGGCGCCCGGCAGGGGCACTCGCGCCGGAGAATGGCAATACCCTCTGGCCCAACGGCTACAAGGGGTTCTACTGCATGAAGTCCGAGATTACGCATCGGGATTTTCTGCGGTTTCAGAAGGCCCTTGCGGATCCCCGTTTTGCCCTCTACCCGCCGCGCAAGGATTTGACTGATCCGCCGGACCGGAATGCGCCCCGCGGCTGGCTTTCCTGGCATGATGGCGCAGGTTTTGCGGCCTGGGCCGGGTTGCGGCCGATGACGGAACTCGAGTACGAGAAGGCGGGCCGCGGGCCGCTCGCGCCCGTGGCCGGCGAATACGCCTGGGGCAGCACCAACCGGTTGCCGGCGGCCGTTGCCGCGGCGGCGGCGTCCAACAGCGGCGTCAGCCGCGAGCAGACGGGCGCGTCCTTCTGGGGAATTCTGGATCTGAGCGGCGGCCTGTGGGATCGCGTGGTGACACTCGACGATGCCCGGGATTACCCGACTGACCAGGGGCGGAGATTCCGCGGCACGCACGGGACGGGGTCGCCAGACCTGCCGGACGACTGGCCGGACACGGAAGGCAATGGCGCGGGCTTCCGTGGCGGTGCTGCAGGGCTGGCACCCGTCCACATGGGCATTTCGGACCGCTATTCCGCGGCGTACGGCAACGGCAGCCGCGGGATGCGCAATGGGTTCCGGGCGGTGCGCACCGCGCCGTGAGGGAGAACGGGGATGTCGGACCTGTCTGACGCGTCTGAAAATCAAAGGAGAACAGCAATGAACAGACGAGCGAAGAAGGGCTCATGGCAGGCGCATGGCGTGGCGCCACTGGCGATGATCGCCGGGCTGCTGCTGGGTGTCGGCGCGGCGTACGCGCAAGATCCGGAGAAGGCCTCAGAATCACCGGACGCAAGTGAGGGGCCGGACATGCCGGACGTGGTCCAAGAGTCACTCGTGGCTCCCACAACGACCGAGACGAGCGATTTCCATGCGCAACAAATCATCGATTCCCATGTCGCACCGGTGCCGATGAAACGGGCACGGGTCCAAATCGAAAACGGAACAATCATTCCGCGCGACGCGAAGACGGCGACGCTGACGTTCGATGTTTCCTATCATGGCTGCTTTCGTGGCGATCTCAGCCATGATGCGACATGGCTGTTCTTCAAGGTGCGGGCCGAGGGTTCGTCCGACTGGCAGCACGTCCGGCTGTCGGCGGACAAGGTGATGAATCCGACCGGCTACGGATGTGCACAGGTGAACGTACCGATTGACCTGATGGTGCCCGATGGCGCGGACGGCTTCACCGGTCTGTTCATCCGGTCGGCCGACCATTGTCCGGGAACCACGCTGGACGCCCACGGTGTCACCGCCCTCTGGGATTTCACAGCCAACACGGGCATTACGCAGGATACGAAGGTGGAAATGCGCGCGTTCGCGTTTCGGATGATCTATGTTCCCAAAGGACCGTTCTCGCTGGGTTCGGGAGGACGTGAGATGTACGGCTTCTACCGCTATACCGACGACAAACAGGATACCATGCCGTTCCAGGTGACCAGCCCCGGGGCGATCCCGACCGGAAAATCGGAAGGACGGCTCTGGTCGCGTGGATCGGAACCGGAGGACGGCGGTGAGATCCCGGCGACTTTCCCCAACGGCTATTCCGCTTTCTATTGCATGGCGAGCCCGCTTGACGGAGCTCCCTATGCAGCCTATCTGAACACGTTGACCGCAGAGGATGCGAATAAGCGTTTCTTTGAAGACAAGGTGATCGACCGCAGCGGAAAGGCCCCGAACTACCTCTACTTTGGCTCGTACCGGATGAAATCCAACGGGATATGGGGGTTGTCGTATCTGGATGGCGCGTTATTCTCCGCCTGGGCGGGGTTGCGACCGATGACGGAACTGGAGTATGAGAAGGCCCTGCGCGGCTTTCGCGAGCCAACGCCGGACGAGGCGGGCTACTCGTTTTGGGGGATGAACTTCGGCGGCGGCATTTACAACGGCCAGCCGCGGATGCGGGTTGTGGCGATTCACGATCCGGTGGGCCGCGGGTTCAAGGGCACGCACGGACTGGGAACACTGGCCTTGCCTGCGGATTGGCCGCCTGAGACGGCCGAAGGGATCGCGACGCGCGGTGGATGGGGCGCAGCGGACAAGGCGGGGTTTCAGGACATCTTCCGCACGTCGGATCGCCATCTGAGTGACGTCGACCCGGAACGCCGGACCGGTTTCGGGTGGCGCTGCGTGCGCTCGGCGCCGATCGAAGCGGAGTGGAACACGACCCGCGGCGAGACAGCGGAGGCGGCAGCGACGCGCGAGCCGTGAACAGTAACCATGTCGGACGGGTGGCCCGACACGCCCGACGATCATGCGGAAACGCACATGAGCCGGAAACAACACAACAGAACGGGAGAGGCGCGCGGCATGGCGCGCCTGGCGCTGCTGTGCGGCATGGCGCTGCTGTTGGGCGGCATGACGCAGGCGCAGGCGATTGTCGACATGAACAACCATGGCGTTCGGTTTGGAAACGGGACGATCCTTCCCCGCGACGAAAAGACCGCCATCCTGAAATTCGACATTTTCTTCAACGCCTTCCGCCAGGATCTCAGCCATACTGCCGTCTGGGTTTTCTTCAAGGTGCGGGCAGCGGACACGCCTGTGTGGCAGCACGTCCGGCTGACGGCGGACCGGGTGATGAATCCGACCGGCTACGGCTGTGCGGATGGAAATGCGCCGGTCGATCTCATGGTGCCGGACGGTGAAGATGGATTTACCGGCCTGTTCATCCGGTTGGCCGACCACAGCCCGGGACTCACGCTGGCGGCCCGCCGTGTCACGGCCATCTGGGACTACACGGTCAACACGAACATCACGCAGGATACGAAAGTGGAGATGCGCGCGTTCGCAATCCGGATGATGTATATCCCCAAGGGCCCCTTCTGGCTGGGCTCGGGCGGCCGTGAGATGTACGGTTTTCACCAGTATACAGACGACCAGCAGGACACCCTTCCATTCAAGGTGACCGGCCCCGGCGCCATTCCGACCGGCAAGGAAAAAGGTCGGCTTTGGGCGCGGGGATCGGAACCGGAGGACGGCGGCGAGATCCCGGCGACCTTCCCCACAGGCTATGCGGCGTTCTACTGCATGGTGAACCCGGTCGACGGGATTCCCTTTGCCGCTTATCTGAACACGCTGACTCAGGAGGAGGCGAATGAACGTTTTGCAGGCGATCTGGTGACGCGCACTGAAATGGCCGTGAACGATCACGCGTCCGGCATGGCAACAGGCACCAATTACTTCTACTCCGGCTCAAACCGGAGCAAGGCCAACGGCGTGTGGGATCTGTCCTATCTGGACGGTGCGCTCTATTCCGCCTGGGCGGGATTGCGGCCGATGACGGAACTGGAGTATGAAAAAGCCCTGCGCGGCTTTCGCGATCCGGTGCCGGACGAGGCAGGCTATTCGTTCTGGGAAATCAATTTCGGGGGCGGCATTTACAACGGCCAGCCGCGAATGCGGGTTGTGGCGGTCCACGATCCGGTGGGCCGCGCGTTCGCGGGCACACACGGACTGGGAACGCTGGCCTTGCCGGCGGACTGGCCTCCGGCGAGTGCCGTGGGCGTGTCGACACGCGGCGGCTGGGGCGCACCGGGGGTGGGGTTTCAGGACACCTTCCGCACCTCGGACCGTCACATGAGCGATTTCGACGCGGAACGACGGGCCGGTTATGGGTGGCGCGCGGTGCGCACGGCGCCGATCGAAGCGGAGCGGAACACGATGCGTGATGAGTAGGTAAAGGCAACGAAGAAGCGTGGAAACTGAACAGTTTCTGACAGGTCAGCCCCGTCCGACAACGGGATGGAAGACCATACGAAGCAAACGGGGAAATAACGCATGAAACGAAATTCGGTATGTTTTTTGGCAATGATGGTTCTGGCTGGGGCCGCTACCTCCGCGCGGGCTCAAGGGGCGAATTCCGTGCCCACCTCCTACGGGGAGGCGCGCAATGTGGATACACCCATCCTGCGGGTGCCGTTGCTGACCAAGCCGCCCACAATCGACGGCATCCTGTCGCCGGGTGAATGGGAGGACGCTTCGGCGTTTTCCGGTTTCTGGTATGACATGGACTTCGGAGTTTTTGAATTCCTGGCGCCTGACGAAACGCAACTGCAGCTCTACGCGGGCTATGACAAGGATTACCTCTATTTTTGCCATCGGTCGCCGATCTATCCGGTGGACTCCTGGCTCAGGGCGCGCGGCCGTTTTCCCGACACCCTGATGCATCCGCTCTACGGCATGTTGTTTGACGACCATGCGGAGTTGGAAATCCGGCCGATGGAAGACTTGACGCAAGGGTTTCGTCATGGCTTGCTGCGCTGGGATGTCAACCCGATCGGCACGATCACTGACTGGTACTGGAGCCCGGATAACGGCGAAGACTTCCGCTACAATTCGCGCGCGATCATCCGCACACAGGCCGACGGAAAGCACTGGGTGATCGAATACGCCATTCCGCTGACCTCGCTACGCTATGGCCATTACGCGGGCAAGGGTGCGGACGGTCAACCCCTCGTGGCGATCCCGCCACAGGACGAAACCGCCTACCGGGTCTGGTTTGCGCGCGGCATCGGTGGCGAGGGCACGTTGTTCAACGCCTTTGACGCACACGGCTGGAACACGACCAAAATGAAACTGGTCTTCGACTCGAAATCGCCGATCTTCCAGATCAACGAACTTGGCCCGATCATGAAAGGCATCCTCGACATCCACATGACGGTCAAGAACCACAACACCCGGTCCGAGACCGTGCGCGTCGGGTTTCATATTGAAAACAAGGAAGGCCCCATCTATTCGAGCTACGATTCCGCCGAAATTCCGAACGGAATTCTGGAACTGCGCCCCGGCGAGACGCGCAAGCTCCGGCTGCGCCAGCAGCTCCCCACCCTCACCACGGACGGCGACGTGCTCTGGTTCGATGTCCGTACCCAGGACAGTCCGAGCAAAATCCTGTTTCAAACACGCCTGATCAACTTCCACACGATGGAAGGCGGCATGGCTCGCAACAAGACGTTCCGCGAGCGCCGCATTGACGCCATCGAGAAACTGCGTCCCGAGCGGGTGCCCTATTTTGATCTGCGGGTGGATGTCTCGCCTTACACCAAGCGGCTGGCTGCAGTCGTCGACAGGGGCATCGTGGGCGTCAAGGAAGAGATTATGACGGCCGTGGAAGCGCGGCTGATCGTGACGCGCACGTCCGGCGAGGATCAGGAGGACGTTCATGAATTCTCGGCCCCGATGATCGGCAACTTCGCCACCTTCCTGTGCGATGCGACGAACATCGTCCCGGGCGAGGCCTACGAAGTCACGGTGCTGGCCTTCGACGCGAACATGAAGATCGTCGGCGAACAGACCGAAACGAAACCGTTTCTCAACCTCACGGCCTCCAGCGTCGGGGATACCCCCATCAAGGGCGAGAAATTCCAAATGTTTGCCTGGCAGGGCAAGGAAATGCACGTCCAGAACGGTCCGGGCGATGACCCCGGCGGCCGGCCGGCACAACTCTACATGGAAAAGGGGGATCCCCTCCTGCGCTTCGAACGCTTCCAGAAGACCCCCTGGCTGGATAACAAGATCGGCCTCGAGGATCTCGTCTGGGAGCCGTTTACACCGATCGCGCCGAAAGACAAGGGATTTGACACGCTCAAGCATCGCTTCACGCTCGATGCCTCGGGACTGCCCAAACAGATCGATATCCGCGCGGATCCGCGCGAACTTCCGCTCGAACAGCGCGGGGACGGCACCCAGGTGTCGGACGCCACGCTGCGAATGATCGGCCGCGGCCCGCAGTTGCGCGCGCCGTTGCGTCTGGAAGCGGTGATCGCCGGCAAACGCGTTTCCGCCCAGGTCGTGGCCCCGGCCAAGGCCGTGCGGACCGGAAAGAGCGAGATCGAGTATGCCTCCACGCTCCGTATTGGCCCGCTCAGCGCCGAGTTGCTGACCCGCTATGACTGCGACGGATCCCTGCACGCCAAGCTGATTTACGGCAGCGACGCGCCGGCGAAGATTGATCGGCTTGAACTCGTGGGTGACATTGACGGCATCGTAGACCTGGCGCTCTCCCAAACCTCCGCCGACACCTATACCGGTTCGGACCGCGGCGAGTGCGGGCTCTCCAAGAATCCCGGTGTGATCTGGGACAGCACCCTCACGAAGATGGAGTTGTTCTACAGCCGCTTCATTCCCTGGTTCTGGTTTGGCAGCGCGGACCGCGGCTGGTCGTGGTACAGCAGTGGCGACGAGGGGTGGATGCTGGACAAGGAAGGCTCCACGATGCAATTGGAGCGAGACAAGGCCGGCGACGTGACCTGGCGGGTGATGTTCGTCAACCATCCGGTCGAGGTCGTGGGCCGACGCACGCTCGATTTCTCGATTCTGACGCATCCGGCCAAACCCAAGCCGGAGAATTACCGCCTCTATGCCTGGCAGTACCATGCCGGCGAGGAGTGGCAGAGCATGCTCGAGAACTCGGGCGACGCACAGTTCGAAGACCGGTCACCCCTTTACATCCGCGGTGAAAAAGCGCTGATCGGATCGTGGCATGCCGCGGCTGGCGCGCCGACCAACATACCCTACGAGCAGTGCGCCGCGTGGCGTAAGGACAAACCGCCCTACTTCCGTCCCAACATGATGGAGGGAGGAAGCTTCGACCTGCCCGAACGAAACCGCCTCTTTGAGGACAAGGGCATCTTCTACCTGGAGCGCCTCGTGCGGATCGGCCGATGGGTCGGCTGGTGGTTCGACTCCTGCACCCCGGCGGCGCCGGGATTGAATGTGGCCATGGGGGATGCCTACTTCCGCCCGGTGGCCAACGTCAGTTCCAACGAACTTCCCTGGCAGTCCAACTTCCTGACCACGAACGTGCGCGATCTTTACAAGCGGCTGGCCAAGGTGCATGCCGCCAACAATGTGCCACAGCGCCAACACACGCGCGGCAACAACAGCGCGCGCGTGCTCGAGTCATTCCTGTGGAACAGTGTGCTGCTCAGGCAGACCGGCGCTGAGATCCGGGCCTACGAGATCGATCTGATCACGACGTTTCCCAACTCGCTGTATCGGTCCCTGGCGATGAACTACACCGGCCTGATTACGACCATGCCGCCGGCGAAACCCGTGGTGGCGTCCGGCGACAACCCGCGCTTCGACCGGCAGATGCTCGGACTCGCCTTGTTGCACGACTTCGGCGTCACGCGCGGCGGTTCGGTGAAAGGCGCGATTGCCCGGCTGGCCGGCTCCCCCATGGAACACGAGGAGCAGGCCGTGCGGCTGCTGGACCGTTTGACCGAGTTCGGATTCTTCCAGGACCAGGACATCGAAAAGATCCCCTTCTGGCGGAACGACGCGCAGGTGCGCATGGGCGACACGCCCGGCGACGCCTCCCAGGTCCGCGTCACCGTGTATCGCCGGCCGCTGGACAACGGCAAAGGGTACAAGGCGATCTTCGTGATCCTGAACGAGTCGGACGGCGATATCGAACTGCCGCTCGACATCCGTGACTCGAAGCCCATCCTGGGCGGTCCGAACACGCAGACGGGACGCGATATCCTCACCCGCGTCGTCGTGCCCGAGGTGCTGCAACCGGCATGGCAGACCGTTGGAGGCAAAGCATCGGCTGTCCCGGCGCTGATGGATCTGGAGACGGGACACTTCATCCCCCGCGCCGGAAACAAGGGCGAAAAATACGGGCCGGTGTTTGTGCCATACCACGACTATCGGATCTTGTATGGGCATTGCGAACGGTGACGCACAAACGACGGGCGTTGCGCCGCAACGGCCACGCCCCATGGGATTTGATTCAGCGACAAGGAGATGACGAATGAAGCACACCTGCAACCTGACTGAGAACACCCTCAGCCGCCACGTGACTGCCGTAATGGCAGCCGCCGGCACGCTGCTGCTGGCCACCGCCGCCAGCGCCGCAGACATCACGCTGACGGAACGCGTTGTCGAAACGCCCGTGCATACCTTCACCGTTGACGACACCGGTCTGCCAGCGCAACTGGAAATCCGCGCGATGCCAAATGACATTCCGTTGGTTTGGCGCGCCGTAAAGGAGAGGCCGGCGCCCCTGCTGCGGCGGATCGGCCGCGGCCCGCAACTGGCCTCACCGGTGCGCCTCGAAGCCGTGATCGATGACGCGGAATTCGTCGCGAAAGCCGACGCGCCGGCCGACCTGCAGCAGACGGACCAGGGGGTCGAAGCTCTCGCGACCTGGCAAGCGGGCGTCTTGAAAGGTCGCCTGCGGCTCGTCTACGCCAAGGACGGTTCTCTGGCGGGGCAGATTACCTTCGACCCCAAGGGCGTTGCCCTCGAGCGGCTCGAATTGGTCTTGGAACTCAGCGGCCCGATCGATACCGCGATCGCCGGCAACCCGGCCGCCGGCACTGCGGGCAAGACGCTTCCGCCGCAGTATGGCAGTCTCGGCTCAGACCCGGGCATGCTCTGGAGTAATGGCGGCAATCCGGCCGGGGACGGCGCGACCACCAAGGGCCCGGTGCAGCATTTCTTCCTCGGCAACGGCGACCGTGGCTTCACCTGGCTGGCCCGGACCGATACCGGGTATGCGATCAACGAGAAGGACCCCTCGATGCGCGTGGAACGCAACCCGGAGGGACGAATCATCTGGAGAATTGCCCTGGTCAATAAGAACCCGCGCGGCGGCGAACGCATGGCAGGCTTTACGCTGCTGACGCATCCGTCCCGGTTGCGCACGGCTGACCGACGTCGTGAGCAATGGCAACCCTGGGAAGGGGAAGCAGCCGTTCCCGCGCTTGATGCGGCGGCGCGCGCCGCGTTCAGTAACGGTCTGGTCCGCGCCGATGCGGGCTCCGTGTACGAGGCATGCGCCACCCGCGCCCTGCTGACGGGTCCAGCAGGCGGTGACGCGCGATCCGCCGCCGCCACGCTTGCCGACAGCTTCCCGATCAGCCTGTTCCGCTACCTGTCCGGCACGCACACGGCACTCACGACCCAGTTGCGGACGGATGCCGCGACACTCGCCACGTCGGGCGCCTCACCCGCGCCTGATCGCATGGCGTTGGGCCGCGCCCTCCTGCACGATGTCGGCGTGGACGTGGGCAGCCTGGCGAATGCCGTGGATGCCGCCCACGTGGCGCAGATACTGGAGACCTTCGGTTATTTCAGCGGCGACGGGCAGACCGAGTTCGTCCCCTACTGGCGTACGGACAGCCTGCTGCGGTACGGCGAGGTGTCGGAGGCCGGGGAAGGTTTTTCCGCCACCACGAAAGACCCAACCGCGCGGGTGCGCGTCTCGGCGTTCATCCGGCCTGACGGCGCCAAGCGCAAGGCGCTCTTCGTCATTGTCAACGAGGGCACCCACGATGTCCGCGGCCAGTTCTACGTCCAGCAGCCCACCTATATGTTTGGCGGATTCAACACGCTCTTCGTGGAGGACATCTATTCCCAACTCGACTTCTCGCGTATTCCCAACGACAGCGACTGGAATCAAAAGCAGGTGGTGATGACCGTCCCGTCACACCTTTCGGCGAACACGTCGTCCAACCTCCGTAAAGGGATGAACCCGGCGCGCGTCGTGCCGCCGCTCATGGACCTGGAAAGCGGCGGCTACGTGCGCCTGGTCGATCGGGGCGATCCCACCAAGAAATTCGGGCCGGCCTACAAAGTCACGGAGTTCTTTGAGGTCTACGGTCCGGTCTATATTCCGGCGCGCGGGATGCGCCTGCTTTATGGCTCCGGAAACGAACTCCACTGACCTCAGACCGAGAGACACGCAGTATGGGCAATCGATTGGCATTGACGTTCCAGACAGACGCCGCAGTCTTGCGGGGAGGTGGCGTGCGGATTCCGGGTGACGCGTCCACGAAGACGGGGCGCCCTCTGGAACCTGCCACCGCCGCGGTCCGTTACGGGATCTTGCCCGAGCGCGCCCCCGGCAGGAAACGGAACTCCATATCCCGCGCCCGATCATTCGGGCTCGTTTGCGGGCTGTTGCTGATCTGCGCCCCGGGCGCCGGGGCGGACAACGATCCCGGCGCGCGGTTCCGCGGCGCGCCAACCTATGATCTGGAGGTCACAAACCTCTCGTGGGAACCCGGCACGAAGGACTACAGCACCATTCGTTTCGACCTTTCGTGGGGGCATTCCTGGCGGGCCAAATGGATTGAGCCAGCCTCCAACAACGTCACCGGAAAGGATTTGGAAATCGAGAACTGGGACGCGGCCTGGGTGTTCGTGAAGTTCAGGCCTGAGAAAAACAAAAAGGAAAGCATCGAGCGCAATCACTGGCAGCACGCCACGTTGTCGACGGCGGAGTCGGACCACGTGATGCCGGCCGGCGCGACGAACACCGTCGGGACGACAGGCGACGGCGGCAGAGGCCTGGGTCTCTTTATCTACCGTGACGCCGTCGGGCAGGGATCCAATACCTTCAGCGGCGTCAAGCTGCGCTGGATGCACGGCTCCGACCGGGTCGATCCGACGCTGTCCCTGCTGGCGGTGCACGCCATTGCAATGGTATACGTGCCCGAGGGCCCGTTCTACGTGGGGGGAGGCGCCAGTCGTACCATGCCGACGTTCCTGCCCGGCCTAAAAGTGCCCGTGATCTTTGGTGGGAGTGGTATCCTTACGGACGGTGCCTGGCACGGCGGCCCGTTGATTCCGTTCCTGGTCGACGCGGAATGGAACGAGCCGGCTTCCGCCCTGGGCCAGGCTGCGGCGGACACGTCCGCAGCGAGCCGTGCCCGCCACATCGGGCCCTTCGCCGGCCATCTATGGGGATCGTTGTTCTATGCCGAACGAATGGCGGGGGGCGCGTCGGTTGGCCAGGCCGGCGTCCTGAACGACGATTTTCCGACCGGCTACGACGCGTTCTATCTCATGAAGTATCCGTTGACGCAGGGGCAGTATGCCGATTTCCTCAACGCGCTGCCCCCCGATGTTGCGGCGACGCGGGCCTTTGTCGGCGGGGATGCGGATGACCCCGAGAACGCCGGTGGCAGGATCGTCGAGGTCAAGGTGGATCTGGGCCCCGAGTACCTCCCCCAGGTTTTAAATGAGCCGGACGGCTATACCATTTATTCGTCCTTCGCGTTGTCGGGCGAAGCAATCGCAATAATCCCGATGCAGCCGGCGGGGGGGGTGCGGCTCAAAGTGGTTGACGAAAAGGTCGTGGACGAGAATCAGCCGAAGGACCCCATCCTCGAGATGCTGAAGGAGGAAACGTTGGTGGCCAAGAAGGATAGGCCGCAAAACAAACCCAAACTGCCGCCCGTATATGTGGCCCGATTGCCGTTCCGGCGAGCCAACTATCTTTCATCGAGGGATTACTTCTCATATGCCGTCTGGGCAGGGCTGCGGCCGATGTCAGAACTGGAGTACGAGAAGGCGCATCGGGGACCGTTGCGTGATGCGTTGGTTGGCGTATCTAAAGACCAAAGAGGGCACCCACCCCTGCTGGATGAAGGTTTACCGACAGAGCGTTACGCCAGCGGGAATCATCCGGCCGGTGACTTCGCATCACGGGTTGGAAGTTTTGCCACCGCCACGAGCGACCAGGATTCTGCTGGCGCGACATACTGGGGCATTCTGGATTTTTCCCACGCGCAGGTTGTTCCGCTTACATCCGGACGTGGCTTTCGCGGGACGCTCGGCGACGGGAGGACGCCCGCAGGAATACCCGGTGCTTCCATCAAGCGCAGTCACGGGCCTATTCTTGACACGGCGCCCGCAGACTGGCCACCTACCGGCCGTTGCGGCACAAAGGCAGGTTCGGACCGGGTTTGGGTCAGTGGGGAGCACATGGGGGATTCGCGTAAGGCGAGCAACTTCGGTTGGCTCGTAGGCGCGGCCAAGCCGCGCCTACGTGCCAACGCATCGGCGTCGCTGCCAGAGGCAAGAGAGCAGACAAAACGACTAGCGGAACAGCCGGCCTCGCTGGCGGAAGAGACGATGCCCTCGCTCGCCGACACCGTCAGGGTCAGGAACGTCAGATGGGAAGCCGGCACGAAGGATTACAGCACGGTTACCTTCGATCTTGCCTGGGACGACTCCTGGCGCGCGGTCTGGACGGAGCCAGCGGAGAAAAACGTCACCGGAAAGCCCCTCCAGGTCGAGAGCTGGGATGCTGCCTGGGTGTTCGTGAAGTTTCGGATGCCCGACTCCCGGGACGATTTGCATGCGACGCTTTCGACCGTCACCGCCGACCACCACGCGCCCGCCGGCGCGGCGATCGACGTCGGTCTGGACGACTACGGCGAACGCGGCATCGGCGTGTTCATCTACCGTAGCGCGGCCGGGCGAGGGTCGAACACTTTTCGGAACGTGAAGTTGCGCTGGATGCATGCGGCGGACCTTGGGGCAGATGGAACAGGCACGTTTGATCCGGACGAGATCGAGCTGAAACCGCATGCCGTCGAGATGGTCTACGTGCCCCGGGGGCCGTTCAAATCGAAAAGTCCCTGGGGCGTGCCCTTGACCCTGATCAATACCGATGACGCCACGAAGCCCGGCGGGTACGTGGCGGCCACCACCAACGAGGTGCCACTCCAAGCCACCTGGCCCAACGGGTACAAGGCCTTCTACTGCATGAAGCACGCGATCAGCCAGGGACAATACACGGACCTGCTCAACTCCCAGACATCCAACCACAATGGTGGGCGTTACAGCGCCGGGACCTACTGGTGCAGAACCGCCCGTTATGATCGCCGACTGTACGGTGTCAATGGCTTCTCCATCACGACCAATGCAGCGGGGAGATACCAGGCCGACGCGCCGGATCGGGCGTGCAACATGTTGTCCTGGCCGGACATCCTCTCCTACACCGCATGGGCAGGGCTGCGCATGCCCACCAATCTGGAATACGAAAAGGCGTGTCGGGGGCCGCGTGAGGTGGCGCGGGACGAGGATGCCTGGACCGCCGAAACCTGTGCGCCGGCGCCGGCGGTCGCCTCGCACGGCGTTTCCGCGGGTGCACATGACGGCTACGGCCCCTCCTACTGGAACATCCGCGGACTGAGTCTGAGTGGCATCATCAATGAGTGGCCGGGATTATTCCAGAGCGTGTGGGGGATATCCCGCTCGTACATGGGGTCGCATGGCAATGGCACGTCCTGGGCACCGGGAGATTGGCCCTGGACATCCTTCGGCGATCATGTCGCCAAGGGCCAGTGGTTCGGGACCGAGAATAACGGGATTTGGATTGATCCGTTCCAGATGAACCGCGCCTACGCGGCCTGGGAGGCGGTCGACGCTGACCGGACCGGACGTTTCGGCGCACGGGCCGCGCGCACAGCGCCCGGCAAGGAAGACCTGACCTCGCCGCTACGGATCGACCGCTTGCCCAAACTGTTCGGCTACGACGCGGCCTTCTTTTATCTCACCGGCCATTTCAAGAACACCGGGGATCAAGCCCTGAAGGTCGAATTGGTCACCGCGTTTCCCGACACGTGCTTTCCCGATGGCGCGGCGTCGCGCGTCTTCACGGCGCCCCCCCAGGCCGTCACCCCGTTCCGGATTGCGATGATGCTGACCAGCCTGAATGCGGCTGACGCCGTCCGCGGAAAAGGCGGGATGCTGGACGTCCGCCTGCAGGATCCCAAAGGCAAGGTGCAGGTCGAACGAACCGTCCGCATGTTCATGAACGACCCGCGGAACGTCCTGGCGCCGGTGATCGGATCGCTGGGTGGCGGTACCCTGACGCTGCGCCTCACCAACGCCACCGACCGGTCCTTCTCCATGGAGCTGACGATGCTTCCCTCGGCGGACGTGAAGCTGTCCGAGCACGAACGCCACATCGAACTCGATCCCGGCGCCGGGGCACAGGCGGAGTTCGGCATTCCCCGGCAGGGATTCGTCCGGGAGGAGGTCCGCATGCTGCCCTACCGACTCGCCGTGGCGGGTGCCGACGCGCTGGACGGCGAGGTTGCCGCCCATCTGCACATGCAATCGGGCTGGTGGGTGACATGTCATACCAACGCACGGCCGGAGATCGAGGAAGGAAGCCTCTATGTCGGCGACCTGAGCGGTCCGGCGGCGACGCTCGACATGGCGTCCATCATCGAATCCAGCTTGCCCATGGGTGCGCCAAACGGCCTTTTTCGGATGATCACTGCGCCGAAGGGATGGTGGCCGGTGATTGGCGGCACGAACGTCCCGCTCCACGCGGCGGGGGAGTTGCCGACACACGGGTCGAGTGCGCTGGCGGCGACGCGATTTGAAGCGCCCGACGCCGCCCCGGTTTCGTTCTTCGTGAAATACCCGGGTCCGCTCGAAGGCAGCAAGCAACTCCCCTTCGTCCTGCAGCTCTGGCTCAATGATCGGCTGGTGTTCCAGTCGCCATCCGATTCTCGGGTTTACGAAACGCTGTCACGCCTCAACCCCCACGCCCTCATTGCCTCGAAGACCGAGCGTCTCCGTGCGGGGATCAACACACTGATGGTGTCCTGCAAATCCAACCTGGATGGGCCCATCGTCCCCGGAATCGTCTTCATCAGAATTCTGGATGCCAAAACCTCCGCTCCGCGCTACGATCTGATTCTGGATATTGAGACGGGGCAGGTGCGCTAGCGTGAACGCGTGCCCCAATCAGGCCAATTTTGGCCGTGCAAAGAAGTGGCGCGTGTTGTATCCTGATTCCGACGTTCACGTGGAGAATACTCAGAGGCAATTATGAAAGAGAGAATGGCATTCAACGCCCACCATGCGGCCGTTGCCGTCGGCGTGCTGCTGCTGGCGGCGCGGCAGGCTTCCGCGGACGGTCATGCCGAGGCGCGGTTCCTCGGCTCGGGACAGGCCGATCCGATCCGGATCACGAATGTGAAATGTCTGCCGGTCGACGCCAAGGGCGCGGTCACCTTCGACCTCGCATGGGATCACTCATGGCGTGCTGCATGGGAGGCGCCGGAGGAACAGCACGGCGGCAAAAGCACGCTCAAGCTTGAGAACTGGGATGCCGCCTGGGTATTCGTCAAGTTCCGCAAGCCCGGTGCCGACGGCTGGTCGCACGCGACGCTCTCCGCAAACGATTCCGACCATTCGGCACCCGCCGGATCGAAACTGGATATCGGCCTGTCCGACGACGGCAAGCGCGGGCTCGGAGTCTTCGTCTATCGCAACGCGCCGGGGAGCGGCCCGAACGATTGGAAAGGCGTGAAATTGCGCTGGTTGTGCGATGCAGACGGGGTGCCCAACCCGGACAAGGTAGTTGTTGCCGACGACCGCGTGTCAAGGGCGCCGCAGAGCGCCCGGGGCGCTCCGAAGGAAGACATTGAGAGGCTCTCCGAACCGCAGGACGACCCGCTCGGCAGGATGTTCGAAGAAGCAGACGCGAAGGCGGAAGTCAACGCGCTCAAGACGAGCGGAAACACGGAAATCCGGATCTTCGCCATCCGGATGGTTTATGTGCCGCCGGGAGCGTTTTGGGCCGGGGACGGCACGACCGACAGTGTAGCGGGTCAGTTCTCTGTCGGAAACACGACAGAGCCGCTCCGGATCGAGAGCGAGGCGGCGCTGACGCTGGGCGGCGCTGACCGGAGGAACCTGGGCAACCGGGACAACCTGTTCGCTGCCGACGATTTCTCGGCCAGTCAGACGCGGTTTTTGCCGCCCGCATTTCCGAAGGGGGTTGCGGCATTCTACTGCATGCGTTATGAGGTGACCCGCGGCGAAATGACGGCGCTTCTGAACACGCTGAGCAGCGCACAACAGGCCGCTATGAAGGATTTTATTGGCGATAAGGGAACAACTGGAATCACGCTGACTGATTCCGGACTGCTGGCGAAATACGAAACCGACGCCCCTTACGTAGCGTGCGACGGCGTGGCGTGGTGCGATGCACTGGCGTTCTCCGCATGGGCCGGGCTGCGGCCGATGACGGAACTGGAATTCGAAAAAGCCTGCCGCGGGCCGATCAAACCTGTGTCTGACGAGTTTGCCTGGGGAACGGCCACTACCAATACTGTTGCTGACAGTGATCGTGCGCGCGTGGGCGCCTCGTACTGGGGCATTCTGGATTTGACCGGCAACCTTGTTGAGAACACGGTGGCCGTCGGCCGTCCGATCGGCAGGCAGTTTGACGGCGCACACGGCGAAGGACGGGTTGGCGATTTGAGCGAGTGGGATGATTTCGGTGCGTGTTTCAAGAACGAGAACCGGCCGGATATTCTGGCCGGGCGGCCGGGCTGGTGGATGCTTGGCGGGGGAATGATCTGGCGCGGGGCTCCGAATTGGATGAACGTTATGCGGGTATCGGATCGAAGCAGCCGGACCCATATCGCCCTCAGCGTCACTCGCCCGGCGTCTTGCGGGTTTCGGGCGATTCGTTCGGCTGTCGTGGCGCGGCCTCAGAACGCGGCGAGCGAAGGGGCCGCACGGTCGGACAGTCCGCAGAGCCTTTTCAATGAACAGTTGCGCATCGTGAACGTGGCGATGCAGCCGGACGACGGAAAGACCGCCAGAATCACGTTCGATATCGCCTGGGACGAGTCCTGGCGCAACGCGACGAACCACGATGCGGCCTGGGTTTTTTTCAAGGCGCATTCTGCCGGCGGAACCAACTGGCAGCATGTCCGTCTCGTGGCGGATAAGGTCCTGAACCCAACGGGCTGCGGCCAACAAGCGGGAACGAAGTTGGAGTTTGTCGTGCCGGACGGTCCGGACGGCTTCACCGGCATCTTCCTCCAACGCGCCGAGCCGGGCGCGGGCCCCGTGTCCGCAAAAGGCGTCACTGTGGTGTGCGAAGTTCAATCCCTGAGCCCTGAACCCCGAACCCTGAGCACTTCT
Source organism: uncultured Akkermansia sp. (assembly GCA_964580075.1). Lineage (GTDB taxonomy): Bacteria > Verrucomicrobiota > Kiritimatiellia > RFP12 > JAAYNR01 > VGWG01. The sequence goes on from CAZOJL010000011.1 coordinate 23,300, forward strand.
CTACAGGCATTCGGCATCGAGATGGTCTACGTGCCCGAGGGACCGTTCCACCTCGGCTCCGGCGGCACTGAAGCGAACCGCTTCTACCAGTACACGGACGGCAGTCAAGACACGTTGCCGTACCCGGTGACGGATGCCGGGCCGATCCCGACCGGACCGCAGGAAGGCCGGTTGTGGGCCACAGGGGTCCAGCCGGACGGTTCCGACGCCGGCGAGATCCCGGCGGCTTTTCCCAATGGCTTCCGCGCGTTCTATTGCATGAAGTACCAGTTCAAGATGGGGCAGTTTGCCGGGTTCCTAGGCATGCAGTCGGAGGTGCGTTCATACTATCACGCCTACCGGCCGGGCAACGGTATGTCTCTCGCCAAGGTTGGATGGGCGTTCCTGCAGGGGGTGACGTGGGAGCAGGGAACCGCGTTCGGCTCCTGGGCGGGTCTGCGGCCGATGACGGAGTTGGAATTCGAGAAAGCCTGGCGCGGACCGCGCAAACCGGTTCCGGACGAGATCGGGCCGGGATACTGGGGCATTCGCGAACTCGCTTCTGATGGACTGGTTCAGCGCCTGGTGTCGGTCGGCCGTCCTGAGGGACTGCAGTTTGCGGGCACACATGGCAACGGATCGACGTCCCTGCCTAAGGACTGGCCGCAGGGCCGGTCACCGGGCATCGCGCAACGCGGGGACGACTGGGAGGTGAGACCATCGTACGGGGAAGGCGTCACGGGGACAAGGCCTTCCTTACGTCGCAGGATGTATGCGGAAGGCGATACTGACAGTTGGCGCGGCGTGCGCACGGCGCCGAACCCGATGGCGGTTGCCAAGCCAGGGACGGGGGACGGCGGGTTCAAGCTCGAATTGGGGCCGTTGACGGCCATGGACGACCTCGACGTCGCGATCTTTGATCTCGCGGGCCGTTTCCACAATGCCGGGAATCAGGCGATGTCGGTGGAGTTGGTCTCGCCGCTGCCGGAGGCCTGTTTCCCTGATGGAGCCGCGTCGCGCGCTTTCAACGCGGCGCCGAAGAGCGTCACGGAGTTCAAGATCCCGACGGTGGTGTCCCGCCAGACCGCGCGCATCGTTCGTCGCGTCCAATCGTTCCCGGTGTCTGTCCGGACGAAGGGGGGCGAGGTGCTGGCCGAGACCACGGCCAAGCTGAAGTTGAGCGACCCCCTGCAGGAGAAGACGCCGGTCATCGGCACATTCGACGGCGGCCAAGTGACGTTGCGTGTGGGCAACAGCGCCGATCAGCCCCGGACGCTGACACTCGAACTGCAACCGCCGCCGGAGATTGTCATGTCCGAGACCAGTCGCCGTATTGACATCCCTGCGGGCGAGACCGTCGTGGCGCAATTCGCGGCCAGCCGCCGGGATGCTTCTGTCGTCGAGGGTTTCTACCGTATTCCCTATCGCGTTGTTCCGGTGAACGGCGTGGCGCAGGCCGACGCGACGGTGGCCGAGGTGCGCCTGCAGTCGCGCTGGTGGGTCAACCAGCGTGAGGTCAAGACCGGACCGGCACTAGATGCCGGAGGCCATTTTCCGGATGGCGGAGCGGGTGACGTGGATCTTGGCATCGCGGGACTTGAAGAGCCGAAGGCGAATCCCGCAGACGCAGACGCAGTTTGGAGCGTGGACTCCGCGGGAGTATTCAAATCGGGCGGACTTCCCAAGGGCTGGCAGGCGGTCACACACGGGGCGAGTCTGTGGCCAAGGGCTCTGCGACCGCAACCCGAGGGGAAGACGATCATCTCGGCGGCAACGCGCGTGGTCTCGCCGGCGGACAGCGCCGCGCTTCTCAAGTTCGGTTTCGAAACCGATGGATGGACGTGGCTTGATGGCACCGTGCTGGCAACCATTGACGGCGGCTCTGCCCCAGGGTTCTATCCGCCGCCGATGCGGGTATGGATCAACGGCGAAGTGGTGCGCGATTCGCGACCCGGTGCGAAATCGCCGGAGCCTAAGTCCATCCCGCTGAAGAAGGGCGCCAATACGATGCTGATCCAGTTCGAAACGGGGCCCGACGGCAAGGGGCAACTGCCGAACATGTTTGCGCTGTTCCACGATGCGAAGGACGGCGCGCCAATTCTGGATTTGTCGTATGATATGGAGGTGAAACCATGAATATGACCCGCTTCATACTGTCAGCGCTGATCGGCACTCTTCTGATCGACACCGGCACAGCCGGCAACTCTTTTGATCCGCAGGTTCCCATCGCCAACGTGACGGTCATCGCGCGCGACGGGAAGACCGCGACCATCCGATTCGATGTCGAATGGGAGGACTCGTGGCGGAACGGCATCAATCATGACGCGGCCTGGGTGTTCTTCAAGGCGCGCGCCGACGATCAGTCAGAGTGGCAACACGTGCGACTGGCCGCCGATCGTGTATTGAATCCGACGGGCTGTGGCCAGGAGAAGATCATCCTACCGCCACCGAGAAAGGAGGCTCGCCTGCCCTCCTACCTTTCGGGGCGGGCGGACTACGACAAACCCGGCGGGCTGGAACGCAGCCGCGAGTTCTTCTTCGCGGTGGAAGAGCGTGATGCGCTCCTGGAATTCCTGGTTCCGGCCGGTGCCGACGGCCTCACCGGCGTCTTCCTGAGGCGCGCCGAGCCTGGCGTCGGGACCGTGCGCGCGCACGGCGTGACGGTGGTCTGGGACACCACCGCCTGCAAGGGACTGGCGGATCCCCTCAAGGCGCAGATACGGGCGTTCGGACTGCAGATGATCTATGTGCCCGAAGGCGCGTTCTATCTGGGATCGGGCGGCACGGAGGCGAACGCGTTCTATGCGTACACCGAGGACCACCAGAGCGCGCCGGCGTACCGGGTGACCAGCGCCGGAGCGATTCCGACGGGCAAGAAGCAGGGCCGGCTCTGGGCGCGCAACGCCGCTCAACCGGAGGATGGCGGCGAGATTCCGGCCTCGTTTCCAAACGGCTATGGCGCCTTCTACTGCATGCAGCAGCACATCACATCCCGGCAATACGCCTGGTTCCTGGAAACCATCCCCGTCGCGCAGGCGGAAGCGCGATGGAACACCTCCGCCAAGTGGATCCGGGGGGTCTCCTACACCGGCCGGAATCACACCCAGGTTTCGCGGACGGGCACGGCTCCGAACTACACGTATCAACACCACTCCGGCGATCCCCGGTGCGGAGCGGGATGCTTCGGCATGTCGTGGCCGGACGGCGCGGCGTTTGCGGCCTGGGCCGGCTTGCGACCGATGACGGAACTGGAGGTCGAGAAAGCTGTGCGCGGACCGCGCTCGCCGTTGGCCGACGAATGTTGCGCGAGTTACTGGGGCATCGAACCGTTCAGTAGCGCGGCATGGCACGCCTTCAAGGGTTGGCACCCCCAGGGCGAGCAGGCGGTGACGGTGGGCAACGCCAAGGGCCGCGGGTTCAAGGGCACGCACGGCAACGGGACCGCCGTGGTGCCGGCGGACTGGCCGCAGGCGGATGCCGTCGGCGCCGGCTTCCGCTGCACACACTACCGATATACCGAGGTTGACCTGGCACGCACGCTTCTCTCCGACCGGTTTCTCGCCGACGCCGCGGACCCGCGCCGGCTGATGTCGTACAAGATGCGGGCCGTGCGCACCGCGCCGCGGGAATTCGAATAGAGATAATCGATCGGTCAGATACGTCTGATGAACACAAAGGAGCACGCGATGAAGAAACACGTGAAGAATGGTTTTTGGAACGCACGCCGTTGGGCGCGATTCATTTCTGGTTTGGCGCTGCTGGCGGCCGCCTCGGTATCCCGTGCGGATGATCTAGCGGCCGCGCGCTTCAGGGGCGCGCCGACCTACGACTTCGGCGTCACGAACGTCACGTGGGAAGCCGCTACACCGGAGTACAGCACGGTGACGTTCGACCTATCCTGGTCTTACTCCTGGCGTGCCAAATGGACGGAGCCTGCGGCCACCAGCGCGACGGGAAAGGACCTGGAGTTTGAGAACTGGGACGCGGCGTGGGTGTTCGTGAAGTTCCTGCCGGAAAAGGAGTCCGAGGAGGCCAAGGAACGGAACCACTGGCTGCACGCCACGCTCGACTCGGACGCCGCGCATCACGTGATGCCGGCCGGGGCGACGAGCACCGTGAAGCTGTCCGACGACGGAATCCGGGGCATGGGTGTGTTTATCTATCGCGACAAGATCGGGAACGGACGCAACGACTGGAAGGGTATCAAGCTGCGTTGGATGCATGGGATGGATAAGGTGGACCCGGCCAAGTCTGCCATCGCCGTGTATCCGATCGCGATGGTGTATGTGCCGGAGGGGCCGTTCAAGATGGGTATCGTGGCGAAATCGGGTTTCGCGCCGTTCGCGGACGGACCGGACACCCCCATCACGCGATATGACGGCGAGCAGTCGTTTTCCCATATCCCGGAGGGGCTGCGCAAAATCATTGAAACGACCACCAGCAAGGACGGGGGGCCGTATCTGCAGTGGGAAGCCGACCCGAGCTGGTCCCGCCTGACAGACGGCGGCTGGAGGGGCGGACCCATGATTCCGTTCCTGCTGGACGCGGAGTGGAATGCCCCGGTGGCGTCAGGGCTGCGGGCGCGCCGCGTGGGGCCTGTCGCCGGCCAGCTCTGGAGCACGCACGGCTTCAGCGAACGGGGCGGCGGTGGCGGCATGTTTGGGGGTCAGATTGGGGGAAATATCCCGCTGACCGACGCGTACCCCACAGGCTATGACGCTTTCTACTGCATGAAATACGATCTCACGCAGGGGCAGTACGTGGACTTTCTCAATGCGTTACCGCCCGATGTCGCCGCCGGGCGGGCCTTTACCGGAAGCGAGGTGTCGTCCGACGCGGGACTGCATACCGCGAAGGTCAAGGTGGATCTCGGTTCCGGCCGGGGTTCCTTTACGGTAACGGAGATGGGGGGCTGCACCATCCTTTCCTCCGCCGACATGCCGGAGACCGGTTCAACAGGACCGATGATGGGCGGACAACCGGCAGCCACGAAGCAGAATGATCTGGACGATCTCCTGGCGGACACGTTCGAGGACATACAGACGAAAGGATCGGCGAAGACCGCACGCCGGCCGGTCTATATGGCGCGATGTCCGTTCCGGAGACTTCTGGGAATGACCGGGACAGACACGCGCGCGTACGCCGTGTGGGCGGGCCTGCGACCAATGTCGGCGCTGGAAAGCACAAAGGCCGGCGTGGGGGCTCGCGATCCAGCGGCACCCGCCGACTCGGCGTCCCCTCCCGATCTTTCCGAAAATCCCGTGCTGCTGGATGCCGGACTGCCGACAGAACGTTATGCCAAAGGGAATTCCCGCTACGGCTGCGATATTGCCACGCGGGTTGGCTGTCGTTCCACGCCCACAAGTGACCGGGGTACGGCTCTGGCCACCTACTGGGGCATCTCGGAACTGGGGGGGCCTGCGATCCCGCTGGCTTCCCGTGGGTTTCGAGGGATGCATGGCAACGGAACGTCGCCTGCCGGCAAACCGGGCGCCTCAGTCAAGCGGGTTTCGGCGCCGTTCAATGACACGCCGCCGGACTGGCCCGATTGGGGCGCGTATACCAGTGGACACTTCGTGGGGGGGAGTTGCCGGCTCGTGGTTTCCGCGGACAACCAGATCAAGAAGCCCGTCTCGAATCAGGACAAGGCCGCGGTCGCCGCACCCGTCGCACGGCCCGTAAGCGAGCCGGAACGCGCCGATAGGATCAAGGTCGTCAACGTCAAATGGGAAGCCGGCTCGAAAGACTCCAGCACGGTTTCGTTCGATCTCTCCTGGGACAACTCCTGGCGCGCGAAATGGGAGGAGCCGGCGGATAAGAATGTCACCGGCAAGCCGATCACGGTCGAGAGCTGGGACGCAGCCTGGGTATTCGTCAAGTTTCGTCCCGCCGGGGCCCAGGACGATTCGCACGCGATACTTTCGGGCAATGCGAAGGAACACCAGGTTCCAGCCGGAGCCGCGATTGAAATCGGCGCGAGCGACGACGGCGCCACAGGCGTCGGGGTATTCGTCTATCGAAGCGCTCCCGGGGTGGGCGCGAACACTTTCAAGAACGTCCGGGTGCGATGGATACATGGCGACAAGGTGAACCCGGGCCAGGTTGAATTGAAAGTCCATGCCATCGGGATGGTGTATATCCCCGAGGGGCCGTTCGCATCCAGAAGCCCCTGGGGGCATGCGCTGAAAACGATCACCACGCCGAATGCAACGAAACCGGGTGGCCATCTGGATTCGGGCCCGGAAACCGTGCCGCTCAACGACGAGTGGCCGAACGGCTATCCGGCGTTCTACTGCATGAAATATTCGATCACCCAGGGGCAGTACGCCGATTTTCTCAACTCCATTCCCTCCGGGAACTACAATGGCGACCGATACAGCGTGCTGGCGACGGGTAACTACATCCGCTACAGCGGCAGGCTGTATAACTTCAATGGGTACACCATCACCACCAATGCGGCGGGAATGTTCAAGGCCGATGTGCCGGACCGAAGGTGCAATCTGCTATCCCTGCCGGACATCCTGTCTTTCACGGCCTGGACGGGACTGCGCCTGCCAACAAATCTGGAATACGAAAAGGCCTGCCGCGGACCGCGCGCGGTGGCACGTGGCGCGGATGCCTGGACACCCGCCACCTGCGCCCCTGCGGCGGGGCTGGAAAAGTCCGTGCTGGATAACACCTCGGCGACCGGCCCCGGCCCGTCTTACTGGGGAATCCGGGAATTGAGCTTGAGCGGCTGCCTGCAGGAGTGGCCTGCGCTCATTCAGAACGAGCGGGCGGCGGAAGGGCAGAAGGGCGTCGGCGTCGAGATCCTGGGAGTGCACGGCAATGGCTCGCCCGTGGCACCGAAGGAATGGCCCTGGGGCGCTTTCGGGGAGTGGTACTATGGCGGCATCTGGCGCATCTGGGGGTATGGCACCGTTGGACATTGGATCAATGTCTCCGAGCTTAACAACATACCGTGGGAGACCATGGATGCCAATCGAACCGGGCGCTACGGCGCCCGTGCGGTGCGGACAGCGTCTGTCCAGGTGGATCCTAACGCGCCGTTGCAGATCAATGAGCCGCCCAAACTGACGGAAGCCGATATCGGAATCTTCTATCTCACGGGCACGTTCCGCAATGACGGCGCAAAACCGTTAAAGGTCGAAATCGTCACGCCGCTCCCTGATGCGTGCTTCCCCGGGGGTGCCGCAGCGCGAGCTCTCACGGCGGCGCCGAAAGCCGCGACGTCCATCAAGATTCTGACGGCCCTGACCCACGACAACGCGAAGGCCTCCGCCAGCAGAGGCATGTGGATGCCGATCCGGATCCAGACGCCCGGGGGTGACGTCCTGTTCGCATCCGTCGCCCGCATGCCGATGATCGGCTCACTGACCGCCACGCCGGTGATCCAATCGCTCGAAGGCGGCGCGGTAACACTGCGGCTCATCAACGCCACCGATAGCACGCAGACGCTGAAGATCGAACTGGTGCACGCCACCGTCCGGGCGGATGATCCCATCCGCACGATCCAACTCGCGGCTGGCGCGGAAGCCCGCGCCGCGTTCACCATCCCGCCGCAGCCGTGCGGCACCGAGGGTTCTTGCCAGATCCCCTACCGCGTGACCGTCGCCGACGGCGCGCCCCAGGACGGCTCCCTGACCGTAGACATGCGCATCCAAACCCGTTGGTGGATCAACCGACGGGTTGAATCCGGCGCACAAATGGCGGGGGAGATCGGGGATATCGACGACTTCGATGCGCCAGGTGCGTTCCCAGGCATGGCGGAACTCGTCAGCTATGACAACAGCGTGTTCAAAACCGATAAACCTCCCAAAGGCTGGACACGGGCAACGCACGGCGCCACTCTGGTGTTCGGTGACGCAGGCAAGCTGCCGACAACCGGATCCGCCATACTGGCGGCGACACGGGTGGTGTCGCCTGCGGAACGGGACGCGCGCGTGACGCTGTTTCATGACCAGGGAAAATCCCTGGCCCGCTTCGTTTTTACGATTTGGTTCAACGATGCGGTGGTGTTCCGAACGGGCTCTGACAAGAATGCGGAGACGAAGCCATTCCACATCCGCAAGACCGGAAACACGTTGGTCGTCGAGTGTCGCTCCGCCGATGATGTGGCTGTCACCCCGGGTGTAATCCACCTGAATTTCACTGACGCCACGGACGATCAACCGGTGCGTGACCTGATACTGAACATGGACGGAGCAGAGAAAGCCCCATAACCTAAAAAGGGCGGAAGGCTGTGAGGCTGTAAGGCGTGCGACGCAATCGGCTATTCTAACAGGAGCAGTTGATTCATCACAAAGCGCGCAAAGAAAGACGGTTATGCCGTTGCGCGTCAACACCCATCTGGTGTCGAGGCGCAGTTAGGTAAGCCGTTCTCTCTCTTTGTGTTCTGTGCGTTCTTTGCGGTTATCTGCTCTTTCCAGGTTTATGACCTTCTGCCCTCTTTAGGTGGCATCGACCATGCGCACGGGAAATGGCGCGGAGTCTGCGCCCACGTACAGTGTACGGTGTGGAAAGGGAATCTCGATGCCCTCGCGATCAAACCGTGACTTGATCTCCTTCATGATCGAATTGCGCAGCGTCAATACGTCCGTTTTCTCAAACCACACCCCGAGCAGAAATTCGAGCGCCGAATCGCCAAAACCTTTGAACAGAATCAGCGGCGCCGGCTCGTCAAGCGCATAGGGATTCTGGTCGGCAATCTCCGTCAGCACACGGACAACATGATCCACGTCTTCCTTGTAGGCGACGCCGATATCGATATCCATCCGCCGGATCGGGAACCGGGTGATATTGATGAATGTGCCCTTGACCAATGATTCGTTCGGAATGCGTACAAACCGGTTGTCAAACGTCCGCAACTTGACCGACAGCAGATCAATCTCATGCACCAGCCCCGTCGTCTCCCCGACTTGCAGGACGTCGTCGACCTGAAACGGCTTTTCAAGAATTAAGAACAGTCCACTGATCAGATTCGACAGACTCGTCTGGGCGGCAAAGCCGATCGCCACGCCCGCAATGCCAGCCGCGCCGAGAATGGCGGTCAGATTGAAGCCCATCTCGCCGAGCAGGACGACGGCGAGCACCGTCCCAAGCCCGTAGCGGATCAGTTTGCAGAGCAGCATCACCCCTTGCGGCGATAATTTCTTTGCTCCCAGCCGACGTGTAATCTTTTCCGTCAACCCGATCAGCGGCACGCCGATAGCCACCAGAACCGCCAGCCGGGCCAAGGAGGCGTGGTGCGCGATGAACCAGTCGATAAGTCCTTGCATGGTGTCCCTTTCAGAAGCCGGTAATGGATTTGAAGGTGCCGAAGGCGCGCATCATCCGGCTATGCTTCTGGGGTTCGCGCGGCACCGTCAACAACCGCTTTGTGCTGTCATACGGGGGCGGGTTCGTGTCGAACGTGATGTTCGTCGGGTTGTCGTGGCCGCGGTATACGAGCGTTCCGCGATTCGTCCAGAGATGGTGCTCGCCCGCATAGATGCCAAGCGCCTGCGTGCGCAGGCAGAACCGCTCAAACGTCAGGCTGCGGCTGTCGGTGTTCTGAATGATCACCGGACACACGGCCAGATGCGCATCGCGGCGCAATTCGTCCAGATGCCGGCGGGCACGGGTCTTCACCGCATAGCACAACTCGCCCTCAATCGGCGGCCCGAACCATGAGTTGGAGAGCAGGACGGACGGCTCCTCGCACACGTCGCGCCGTTTTCCTCCGTCCCGGACACACAGCACCGCCACGCGTATCGGGATGCTGACAAAGAACGCGACCTCCTCACCGGGCAGGACGGCCACTGGCATCGCAGGACGCACAATGACGGGCCGATCGGGAAGCCGCGGTTCCAGCGCAATCTGTATCGGTTCGGCACCGCATATCCAGCGCCGCCACGCCGTCGCATCCGCTTCCGCCGGTTGATCCGGAGCCGACTCCGCACCGGCGTCCGTGTCGTCGATCACCTGTGACGCGAGATGCAACTCGTCGCCGCGATGCACCAGCCATAACTGCAAGGGGCCAATACGCGGAGCATAGATCTTGCCCGGCTCCAAGGCATGGGGCACCCACATTTCACACACCGCTTCGCTCATACCGATTTCATCCAAAAAAACGTAATCATCTGCGAATGACAGCACCGCAAAGATGAGGGCATAGTGCCACGGCACAGCCAAAGCGTCAAGCCCGTAGTCGTGCGCAATGGCCAACAGCCTCACACACCCATACACACCCAGAAACTGACCCCATACGCCGCAGGCTGGAAACTATTCCCAAAACCCGGCCATTTGGTGTACACTCACACCATCAGCGAGAATTGCGCGAGGATTGCGCGAGGATTGAACGTATGCCCAAAACCAAGAGACATGAAACCGGTTGTGCCACGGGTTTGGCGGAACACGCCCGGAAAACGATCGTCGGCATGATCGACCCCGATGTGTTGCGTTTCACGGTCGGCCGGGATCCCATACTCGACCTGGAACTGACCGAGTGGGACTGCATCGGAACGGCCGCGCATGTGGCGACACTCGCGGCGATGCCCGTCAAGCCGGCCATCATCACGCCCCAGGACCGGTCCGCCGTTGTCCGCGAACTGATCGGCGTGATGCGCACGGCCCGCGCCGGACGTTTTGTGATCACCGAGGCCGACCAGGATGTCCATCTGGCGGTCGAACGCTGTCTCACCGAAACGCTCGGCGACCTGGGGCGGCGGGTACACACGGGCCGCAGCCGCAACGACCAGGTGGCGGTCGACATCCGACTGCACGGCCGCGAGCATCTGCTGGGACTGGTTCTGGAAACGGCTGAACTGGTCGACGGGCTCCTGCGGTTCGCGCGTCGTCATGAGCGCGTGCCGATGGTAGGCCGGACGCACCTGCAACCCGCCATGCCCAGCACCGTGGGGCTGTGGGCATCGGCGTATGCCGAGGCGCTGCTGGACGATCTCATCACCGTCGAGGCCGCCTACACCTACAACGACCGCTGCCCGCTCGGTTCTGCGGCCGGCTACGGCGTGCCGCTGCCGCTCGATCGTGCTCTGACGGCGCGGCTCCTCGGATTTTCCGCGCCGCACCACAACGTGTTCTACGCCAGCAACGCCCGCGGCAAGTGCGAAGCGATTACGCTGGGCGCGCTGACACAGGTGATGCTCACCCTGTCACGACTGGCCGAAGATCTGATCCTCTTCTCCATGCCTGAATTCGGCTATTTCGTGCTCCCCCCGGAAGTGTGCACCGGCAGCAGCATCATGCCGCAGAAAGTCAACCCCGACGTACTGGAACTGGTTCGGGCCAAGGCGGCACGACTTCTCGGCCACAGCACGGCGGCCTGCGCGGTGCTCAAGGCCCTTCCCGGCGGCTACAACCGCGACCTCCAGGAAACCAAGGAACTCTACCTCGACGGTCTGGCCACCACGCGCGCATCCCTGCGCATCCTCACGGTCATGGCCCGTTCGCTCGCCGTGCGGGAACACCGGCTGCGGGACGGTTTTGAGCCGGGCGTGTTCGCCACCGACCGGGCGCTCGAACGGGTCGCGGGCGGGATGCCCTTCCGCGACGCCTACCACTACGTTCGCTCGCACCTCGACGAGTTGCAGACGGCCGACGTCGATGCGGCCGTGGCCGCCAAGACGCATCTCGGCGGCACGGCCGGCCTCGATTTCGCCGGGCTGAGCGGACGCATGCGTGCGACCCGCGCGAGTGCATTGAAACGCCGCAAGGCGTCACACGCGGTTATTGCGCGCTTACTCGGTGTCACCTACCCCGCGTTGGTATAATTTCTGCTAGTCTGTTTCTCAGGAGGTTTTGTTGATGAAAAGAACGATTGTGTTGAGCGGATGTGCAGCCTTGCTGGTGCTGATGGCCCTGCCGCAGGTTCACGCCCAGACGGCCGGTCCCTCCGCAGGGGGTGGTTCGACAGCCACAGCAACCGTTGGGCACGAGGTACTGGGACCCGTGCTGATGCCGATGCCACAGAGCGGCATGTCGATCCGTGACGCGTGGCGTTACGGCGGATGGATCATGTGGGTGCTGGCCGCCGGCTCTGTGACCGGACTGTCCCTGACCCTGTACCTGTTCTGGACACTGCGGGCCAGCCAGATTGCGCCCGCGAGCCTCCTGAGCGAGCTGATGCTGTATGTCCGTTCCGGCGATCTGGCGGCGGCGCGCCGCACATGCGAACTGCGGTCCAGCCCGCTGTCCCGCATCGCGCTGGCCGCCTTTGACCACCTGCGCCACACGAGCATTTCCGAGGCGGCTCTGCTGCGGGCCGACGTCGAGGCCGAAGGGGTGCGACAGGCCGAGGCGATCCATGGCGAGACGCAATTGCTCCTCGATTTATCGGTCATCGCGCCCATGCTCGGCCTTCTCGGCACGGTCATGGGGATGCTCAAGGCGTTCGGATCGGTGGCCACCGATGTGGCCAGCGCCAAACCGGTGGTGCTCGCCGCAGGCGTGTCGCAGGCAATCGTGACGACGATCTTCGGTCTCCTCGTGGCCATTCCCACGATGGTGGCGTATGCCTACTTCCGCCGGCGCGCGGCCCGTCAGATCGCCGCGCTCGAAGCCTCCGCAACGGCACTGGTTACCGCGATGACAAGCAGGTTTGAACGATGAACTTTCGCAAGCGCGGCGCGGCGGAATTACCGCAGTTTCAGATCACCCCGATGATCGACGTGGTGTTCCTGCTGTTGTGCTTCTTCATCACGACGGCGGTCTTCTCGCAATGGGAATACGAGATCGACATCGTCCTGCCGACCGCTGTCAGCGGCAAGGTGCCCGACCGGCTCCCCGGCGAAGTCATCGTGAACGTGAACCGCGAGGGCGTCATAACGATCAACAGCAACGTGCTGACACCCGATGACCTGCTCAGCCGTCTGTTCCGATTGGCGCAGTTGTTCCCCGGCCAGCCGATCGTGGTCCGGGCCGACCGTGAGACAGCCTATCAACACGTAATGGCCGTCATCGACCGTTGCCGTCAGGCCGATATCTGGAACATTTCGTTCGCAACCGGAGATGCCGATGCGAAGCCGTGAGGTCAGGCTGTGAGGTTGAACACCCGCTTATTAATACGACCCGAAAGGGGACAGCAGGACTTCGGACAGGTCGCGTCGAAGCCCTGGCATCCCCTCCCCTGTCGCCTCACAGCCGTGCGGCCGCAGAGCCGTTTCCGCGGCATCCGCCTCGCCTGGTGCGCAGCCGCCGTCTTCGCCTGCGGGGTTGCCGGCGCGGAGGATGAAGTCATCAGCACAGCCGACCGCAGGATGCTGGCCGACGCTCTCTACGCCCGGGGCATGCACGAGCAAGCCATGCGCGAGTATGCCGTGCTGGCGGCCGACCGATCTCTTGAGGAACGCGACACGCTGCTCTTCCGCCTGGGCGAAAGCTGCCGCCGCCTTAAACGCAACATCGACGCCGAAAACGCCTACGCGCGGCTGGTGCGCGATTTTCCGAAAAGCACGTATCGGCCTCAAGCCCAGGTTCAGCGGGCCCTGCTGGCAGCCGAGGACAACCGCTTCAAGGATGCCACGGCACTGCTGACCCCGTTTGCGGAAGATCCGACGGTTCCCGAAGATCTGGCTCCCGCGATTCTCCAAGCCCTCGCCGACATCCTCGAGCGGGGCGGCGACGTGGCCGGCGCGCTTGCCCGCTACGACCAGATCCGCACCCGCTTCCCGTCCACCGAATACGCCGCGCCCGCCGCGATCCGTCAGGCGTACGCCCTGGCGCAGTCGGCAAAACCGGAGGATCGGGCACGGGCCATCGCATTCTTGCGCGAAGCGGTCACGCGCGCGCAAACGCCGCGCGTCGCAGCCGAAGCGCTTTTCCAGCTCGGACAGACATTGACATCCGAAGGACGACCTCAGGAATCTCTGGCCGTTTTTGCCGAACTCCGACAGAAACACCCCGGAGATCCGCGCACGCGCGACGCCGCCCGCGCCGCCGCGTGGGCCTGCCACGACGCCGCCCAGTTCGAGGCCGCCCTGGCGTGGATCCCGGCCGATGGCGGCCTGCCTGAGGAACGGGAATCGTTCCTTTACATCCGCGCGAATTGCGCGCGGAATCTGGGCCGCCTCGATGCCGCCGCCGAAGCCTATCAGGCGTTCGTCCGCACCTACCCCAAAAGCCCCCGCTTGCAACGGGCCCGTTACGAGTGGCTGCTCACGCTCTTCCGCGCCGCGCGCCACGCCGACATGTTGGCGGCGGCCGACGGCTTCGATCCCGGCGCCGAGTGGGTCGCGGACGTGTTGTGGATGCAGGCGGAATCAGCCGCCGCGTTGAAACTGACCGATCAAGCCGTGGGGTTTTATACACAAGTGGCCGAGGGCTATCCGATGCGCCCGTTTGCCGGCGATGCCTGGATCCGTGTGGGCTGGCTGCAGCACGACCGGCAGGCGTGGCGCGAGGCGGCCGAGGCCTTCACGCGGGCCGTCGCAGATCACCCGGCGCACGCGGAAGCCGCGCAAACCCTCTATGCGGCCGGTGTCTGTCTCGCGCGTGCGGGCGTGTCCGAAGACGCGCTGGCACGCTGGCAGAAACTGACAACCGACTATCCAACCTACGCGCGCGCTGATGAGGTGAGTTTCCAGATCGCGCTGGAACTGATGCGGCTGAAACGCGATGCCGACGCGGTCACAGCGTTTGACCGGTTGATCGGCGAATACGCCACGTCCACACGGCGTGCCGAAGGGCTTTATTGGCGCGGCGTACTGCGACGGCGGCTTCCCGGCACCGAAAACGCCGACGGCGCCATCGCCGATTTTCGCGGCGCGATCGAAGCCGGTCTGTCGGCTGATACGTTGCGGGACGCGCGACTGGCGCTCGGCTCCCTCCTGTTGCAGCGCGAGGCCGCCGCAGAGGCCGCCGCGGTCTTCCAGCCCCTCCTGGAAGCGTCGACCCGCAACACCCTGCCGCCCGACCATTTGGCTTGGCTTGCCGATTTTCATTTCACGCACGGAACGTTCGCCGAAGCGGAGCGTGCCGCGCGGGCGCTGGTTGAGAGCAATCCGGGCGCTGCCTGGGCGCAGACCGGATGGGCGCTCCTCGGCCGTGCATTACGGGCGCAGAATCGCACGGATGAGGCGATCACGGCATACAAGCAGGCGGCGGACGAAGCCGCCGACACCCCCCACCTGCCCGAGGCGCTGCTGCGTCTCGGCGAGCTGCTCATCGATGCCGGCGCTTTGGAGGAAGCTGACAAGCGTTTGCGCGAGGCGGTGGCCAAAACAACCGCTCCGGAATGGCAGGGCTTGCGCGCGCACGCCTATGCCGGGCTCGGACGCTGCGCCGCAGCCCGTGGGCAGAGCGAACTGGCACTCCGCTATTACCTGAGTGTCGCCCTCCTGTATGACGACCCCGTCCTGGTCCCTGAAACCCTTGTGAAAGCCGCCCTCTTACACGCCACCCTCGGACGCCGCTCCGAAAGCGAAGCCGTCGGCCGTGAACTGCTCGAACGCTACCCCGAAAGCGCGCAAGCCAAGGCCTGGCAGATCCGCTTACAGGCCAATCCGGCGCCCGGGAAGGAGGACCCATGATACCTCCCCCCGGCTTCGCCTATCGGAATCCCCGCCGCGATGGTCATTGGGTCCTCGCGCTGATCGCCGTGCTCAGCTCCGTCGCCTTGCACGTTCTGTTCCTTTCATGGATGGGCGATATGCGCCTGGATGCCTCGGAACTGGTCGAGCGCGTGCGCGCCGAAAAGGAGGAACGCAATCAGCGTTTCCCGCCGTTACGCGTCGAACGGGTCCCGCAGGACCCGTTCCGTCCGACCTCGGTCGAGCGGCCGGACACGTCGACGCTGATGCAGCCCGCCGCACTGGAGATGATGCGCTTCCTGATGCAACTCCCCGAGTTGGTCTCACCGTTGCAACCCACCACCGACGCGCACCTGGCCGATACCGTTCCCGCATCCTCACGACGCGCCGAAATCCCCCCTTCGGAGCCCATGATCTCCCGCCAGGAGATCGCCACTGTGTTGGAAAAAAGGATCGACGACAATCTTGCGGCGATGAAGCGGCGTGAAGTCTCGCTCATCGAGCGGGTCACGCAGGCGCCCGACTTCGCGCCCGCCGTCGATGCGGCGTCTCGCCGGTTTGAAGGCGGATCCGGCTTCCGGCCGGCCGACATGCCCTTCGGGTTTGCCGGGTTTCAGACGATGCGTCTGCCGCCGCCCAAGTCCGATCCGCCCCAACCCTCGCGCCCCGAAAATCTGGAAGGCGGTGAAGGGACCGAGCCCGCCGCCGTCCTGAGCGAACGGTTTTCGGACCCCCCCGAACAGGCCCAGCATTTTGTCGCGGTGGACGACCGCCTCTCCATCGCGTTACAGTCGTACCGGGATCCGGGCGAGGACGGACGCATTTACTTTCGCATCGCGATCCAACCGCGTCCCGAAGCGCCGATGCCCGCCCTCCCCAAAGACCTGCTCTTGGTGCAGGACAGCTCCGCGAGCCTGGCCGAAGAGCGGCTCTACTTTTGCAGACAGGCACTCGGGGAGGTCCTCGACCAGATCGGCCCATCTGATCGCTTCAACATCCTTGCATTCAGCGATCAGAGCGCGCTCTGCTTCCCCGATTGGGTTCCTGCGACCGAATCCACGCTGAGCACCGCCAGAACCTTCATCGGCAACATGCGGTCGTTGGGCGGAACCGACCTCTTCGCGTCACTGCAGCGGGTGCTGAAACTCCCGCGAGATCCGGCCCGCCCGCTCGTGGCGGTGATCGTAACAGACGGCAAGCCGACGGTCGGCACGACGGCGAGCACCGAGATCATCGGCGCCTTCACCAAGCTGAACGACGGCGCCATCTCCGTGTTCGGGTTCGGCACCCACGCGCGGATCAATACCTATCTGCTCGACATGCTCACCTATTGCAACCGCGGCGAAACACGGCTTAACCGCTCCGGCCGATGGACCATTCAGAAGGAGATCGGCGACCTGCTGTCGAGCGTCCGACAACCGGTCATGCACGACATTCGCTTCGCCTTTGATTCGGCCTCCGGCAGCGAAGTCTATCCCAAGCAAACCACAAACCTATACGCCGACCGCCCGCTGGAACTGTATGGCAGTTGCGCACGGGACGTACGGGAACTGGTGCTTCAATTCCGCGGACGGGCCGGCGGCAGCGACTACGACGCGGTCATCCGGCTCGACATCGGACGCGACTCCCAGGGCGGCGACGCCGATCTGCGCGCGCGGTGGGCGTGGCAGCGGATGTATCATGTGATCGGCCTTTACGCCCGCGACCCCAAACCGATTTACCGGGCGGTCATGGAGCGCCTGAACGCCGACTACGGCATCCCGATCCCCTATGGGAATGAGATGGGAAAATAGGGACGCGCGTATGTTGACCGTGTCACATCTCAAGGTCCGCTACGACCATGTCGAAGCCGTGCGCGGGGTCTCCTGGCAGGTGTCCGCAGGCGAGACGCTGGGAATTGTCGGATCGAGCGGTTGCGGAAAATCCACGATCGTGAAAGCGGTTGTCGGACTGGTGCAGCCGTCAGCGGGAGAGATCGCGCTGGACGGATGTCCCGTCCACGCTATGACGGCGGCGGCGCGACGCTCGTTTCGCAGACGGGTGCAGATGGTGTTTCAGGACGCCCCCGGCTCGCTGAACCCGCGGATGACGGTGCGGATGATCCTAGCCGAAGTGTTGACGGTGCACCGCAAGGCAACCAGCCGCACAGCGGTCGAAAGCCGCAGCCGGGAACTGCTGGAACAGGTGGGCCTCTCCGACGCCGCCCTCGCCCAGTATCCGCGCGAGTTGAGCGGCGGACAGTGTCAGCGGGTGAGTTTGGCGCGCGCCCTCGCCGTGGAGCCGCACGTGCTGCTGGCCGACGAACCGGTCTCGGCGCTCGATGTGTCGGTGCAGGCCCGGATCATCAACCTGCTGCGCGATGTGCAGCGGCGCTTGGGACTGGCGTTGGTGTTGATCGCGCACGACCTCGCCGTGGTCCGCAATGTGTGCGACCGCGTATGCGTTATGTCGGACGGCCTGATCGTCGAGGAAGGCCTGGCCGCCGATGTGATCGGCAACCCGCAGCACGAACAAACCCGACTGCTGATCGGGGCCGTGCCGAGAATTGGGATCGAGTGGGGTTTTTCCTCGTTGCCCGAAACTTGATCTTAATCTCCAGTCTGAATCTGAATCTGAATCT
>CAZOJL010000012.1:0-38680 GCA_964580075.1 uncultured Akkermansia sp.
TCATTACCGAAGCTGATTTCAAGGCGCTCGACACGTTTGAGGCGACCTTGCTGGCCAAGGCGGACCGGTTGTATGCGAGCCGGGAGTTTCGGACCGCAGTGGCCGAGTATGATCTTTTTGTGGTTGAGAACCCCCGGTCGACGGCGGTGGCTTACGCGTTGTTGCGCAAGGGTCGCAGCCAGATGGGTGACAACAAGCGGGGCGAGGCGATTCGGACGTTCCGGGAAGTGGTCGATTATTTTCCAGACGCGGTGTTATACGCGGGCGCGGCGCTGTATTATCAGGGAGTCTGCTATTTCGAGAACGGCCTGCGGAAGCAGGCGGTGATCGCGTGGAAGAAGATGGTGACTGATCCCGAATATCTGAAGCACGTCTTGGCCGGTCCGGCGCTGGTCGGCATCGCGAACGAGCTGTATCGCGAGGAGAAATATACCGAGGCGCTCAAAATTTACGATCAAGCCGCCGTGGATTTCCGTGACAAGCACCCCGAATCGGCGAGGCAGGCGATCGATCGGGCAAGCTACATCCTCATCCGGCTGGCGACGAACATCAAGAAGATGTTGGATTTTTACACGCGGGCGCGCACCACGCGGCACCATCCGGAAGCCGCAGACGAAACCAAATTCTGGCGCGACATGCCCGCCCTGATTGACCGGTTTGGCAACTTTGCCGCAGAGGAGGTCGATCAGCGGGCCGACTATTACAAGACGTGGGCCAGCGCCATGGAAACCCATTTCACGGATGACAACGAGTACCGTTTCGTGTGGGCCGAGTTCCGCTTTCGGGAGGAAGGGGACATCGCCAAGTGGAATGAACGCATCGACAAGCAGTTCGTGACAACCTTCAAACCGGGCGACTACCCCCAGATTTTCCGCTTCATGGAGGAGTTCGGCAAGAAAGGCCAGAAGGGGAAGATCGAGGAATACTACCTAAAGCTCAACTTCGCCAGGATGGACAACGATATGATTTTCCGGCTGATGAAGATCGTGGCCGGCTCCCTCGGCGACATCCCGATGGCCAAGAACGCTTACACCAACATTAAGCATGAGAAGTGGGATGACGGCGCCCGCAACGGGTTTGTCGGATGGGCGGCGGGCATTGACGAGGGGATGGTCGTGCATGCGTGTCAAAACATGAAGAATCCCGACTTCGGCCGGTATCGTCTGCTCCAGTACTATCATCAGCAGGCGAGACGCCCCACAACCGCCAGCGACCCTATTAAGAAGGGGTTGGAAGTCGCCGAGGACGTCGTGAAGATGCCCAATTACGCGGATGAAGCCTATTGGATGAAGGCCGAACTTCATGAATGCGAGCAGAAATGGGCGGAGGCGAACGAAGCGTACAAGATCACCAACCGGGAGCCTGAGAACCTGTTCCGGATCGCCGAGAACCTGCTGCGGCTGAATCAAAAAAGTCAGGCCCTGGGGCAATTGAGCGAGATCGAGAATTTCTTTGAAGGCGTGGCCCCGCGGGCCGCCCTGCGGATCGCCTACGTTCATCGTGGCGCGAACGACGAGCCCAACTTCATTGCCGCGCTGCACGCGGTCATGGATAAATACCCGCACAGCGGGGAATCAAACACGGCCCATATAGAGCTTGAGCGTCTAGGGGTCGCAATGAGAGGAGCAGAGGATGCAAAGTAACAAAGGCACGTGGATCACTGTTGTCAGCCTGATGGTGGCGGTGAGTGCGAGTGTGTGGCCGGCCACCGTGCATGCGCAGGTGGTGACCGACAGGGCGACTGCGGCGGCTTCGGGAGAGCTCGAAGCGCGGCGATTGCTGGAACGCGGACAAGAGTTGCTGGATGCGGGTGAGCAAGATCGCGGCATCAAGATGATCGAAACCGTGATCGATCAGTTTCCGGGAACCCGCACGGTATTTCCCGCCTGTCTGGCGCTGGGCCGGCATTACATCAAGGCCAGTGAGCACCTGCGGGCGATCGGCTATCTGAACCGCCTCCGGGTTCTCGAGCCGGAAGAAAAACTTGCCGAGGACGAGGATCGCGACTGGTTTCTGGAGGCGATGTATCTGATCGGCACGGGCTATTTCAACACCCGGCAGTTCACCCGGGCGTTCCCCGTGCTCCGGCACATCACCATGAAATACCCCAACACCGTGTGGGCCAATCAGGCCTATTATTATATCGGCCTCTGCCACTTCGCCCAGGAGAACTGGAGCAAGGCGATCGAAGCGCTCAGCCTGGTCGGGACGTTTGTGGATCCCGACAGCCCGACCACGGCCTTTTGCGAGGCCGGACGACGGTTCTACGTCAAGGTCAACGATGCCGATTTCCCGATCATGCTGCGCATGGGGAAGAAGATCAGCGTGACGATTGAAACGGATACCGGCGACAAGGAGGAACTCGAATGCGTTCCCCTGACGCCCGACGCGCAGATCCTGATCACCTCGCTGCCGACGGCGATCGGCGTTCCCAATCCGGGCGACCGCCTGCTTCAGGTGGTGGGCGGACAAGAGGTGACGGCGACGTTTGTTGACGAAAGCACGCAGGACGGGTCGGCCGAGGTCATCCGCACGTCCGTCGTAAAGATGGTCTCATCCGGAGGCATCGACTTCATGTTGGGCGATTTCGAAGCCCGCGCGCCCGCAGCTTTTCTGGCCCAGCCGCTTTTCATCCAGTTGGTGGACGTCGATCTGGACACCAGCGACGCTGCCGAACAGGTCACCCTGAGCGTGATCTCCCGCTATAAAGCCCGCACCGATGACGGTGAAGAGGAACAGAACGCGTTTGCCGACAAGGTCGCGATGCGCTACCAGTTGCGTGACCGCGTCGACGTGACGCTGATCGAGCAACCCAACGACGCAAACGCCGGCGGCCCCATTCGCAGTGGACGGTTTACCGGCAAGGTCAGCGTGGTGCTGGCTCACGAAACCCAACCGGCCGATCAGGCCGACATGGAATTGGCCTGCCTGGTCGAGGACGAAGTATACGTCACCTATACGGACAATCTGCATGTCTATGGCGACACGCCTCGAACGCTCGATGCGATGGTGACGGTTGCCGGTGAAATCAACAACCGCCCCGTCGCTTCACAAGACGTGGTCTTTGACCCGGTGATGCGGGCGCGCAAGAACCTCGTCGAAGCCAGCGCCTATCTCGAACTGGCCCGCATCTTCAAAAGCATGGGCCTGATGGCCGGCACCATCGAGCGCGCCGCCGAAGGGGTCGCGCGTGTTGAATCGGTTATCCGCACTGACAACCGTGACGTGGGCGCCGCCCTCAAGCAGGATGCGTTCAAGACCAAATGGGAGTTGCATATCGAGGCCGGCCAGCTTTCAGAGGCGCTGGCGACCTGCGCGATTTTCAACCAGTACTATCCCGACTCCCCCCTGGTCGCGGACGCCCTTCTGGGCGTGGGCAAGATCAACCTCGAAGATAAAAAGTACAAGGATGCGGTCGCCGTCTTCGAGCAGATTACGCGGTTGTCGAGCGCCAGCATGGACATCCGTGCGGAGGCCCAGTTCGAGATCGCCAAAACGTTGGAAATCATCTTTCAGGAAAGCCTGGCAAAGATGGATAGCGTGGCGCGTGCCGATGCGCTCAAGAAGGGCGACAGCGCCTCCATTCAGGCTTACATGGCGTGCGCGCAACGGTATGCGCAAAGCCCGTTTGCCGGCGATTCACTGGCCAAGGTGATCGATTATAACATTGCCAACAACGATCTCGCCCAGGCCAATTCGCTGTTGGAGCAGACCTTTCAGGATTACCCGGACGCCTCGTTCCTCGATGGTATGCTGATGAAGTGGGTGTTGGTCGCCTTCCAGACGGGTGACTATGTGAAAGCCAGAGATAAGTGCAATCAGCTTCTCTTGGAGTACCCCGAAAGCAAACATGCTGAAACCGCCCGGAAAGTGCTGCCTCGCATCGAGTCGCGCCTGCAATAACCGCTCTACATGACAAAACAGGAGTAACATCTCATGAAACGAATCCTACTCATCACGTGCATGATCGGCTCGACATTGGCGGCTGTGGCGAAACCCGCCGCGACCGGGGCGGAAGACGCGGATCCCCGGGTCGCCGCTTTTAGTGAACTGCTCGGCCGCGCGCAGCGCTCGGCGGACAGCCTGTTGCCAGACGAACTGATCACGTTGATGGAAGAGGGGCGCGAACTGGGGCGCCCCCAGATGGTTTCAAGCGCCGTGCGCAGCTTTCTGTCGCGGCGCGCGGATCCGGGATCGCGCATCTTGCGCTTGGCTGCGGAAAACGCGAAGCTGACGGGGGATTACCGCACGGCGGTCATGCGCTATCGGCAATTCCTGCAGAAGGCGCCGCAGGACGCCGACGCTTCCCTCGCCTTGGGCGAATTCATGCAAATCATGGTGGACTACACCGGGCAAGGCAATGATGCCATGGCCGTGAGCAGCGAGTATGGCGACACCTTGCGCCAGTCTGCCTTGGCCAAACAGTACGATGGGTGGTTTCTCGATAAGTGCTATGCCGAGCGCGCGGTGGGGCCGATGGCCAAACGGCTGGCCACGATCTTCTCCGAGAAGCTTCCCTTGGAGCAGGAGCGTTACGCCTTCTGGCACCAGCTCGATCGGCTGAGCAGCCGGTTGGAGAGCCTCTATCCCGGCTATGCCGATGCGATCATCCCGGCCCGCGCCCTCGTTCCGTTGATTCGAGAAGATCCGGTTCGCGCCGCGCGTCTGGCCTTCCTCGTTGAAAACATCGCGTTTCACGAGGCCCGCGCCGGCAAAGACGCCGACACGCTCTCCCGTGACGTCGTTCCGACGATCGCCGCCGCCCGCGCCTATCTGGATCTCGCGCCGACCGCGCAGACACTCCGTCAGATTACGGCGGCATTCGCCGGCGGACCCGAATTTCCGGGCGTGCCCGGCCGCACCGGGGCCAATCAGCCCGATCAGAGCCTTTGGAGCGCTGGCGCCGAGCAGAAGCAAGAATGCATCATGGCCTACGGCTTCAGCAAGCTTCCCGAGACCGAGCAAATCGCTTTCCTGAATTGGGAATGGAATTGGATGCCCAATGGGATAGCCTCGTCAGATCAGTGGATCGCCCTGGGCGCCAAACACCCCGGCGCATTCAGGAAGGCGTGGCGGACGGCACGTTTGCCGTGGAACGTCGACACGGCGGATGTGGCCACATACAAGGCGCAAGCCTCGTTTCTGGAGGGGCATTCGTTTTATGAGGCCGTCGTGATCAACGCCATGGCGGGCGGAGACGATTTGAACGGCTCCATCCAGCATCTGATCGCGCAGGCGGCGTGGCAGATGCCGTTTGTGGACCCCAACCCGAATTTGCCGAATACGCCGCGTAATGTTGAGATTGTGCCTTTTCTGGTCTTCAACAAACTCATCCCCACCTGGCTCAGATTAAAAGCGCCGGCAGAGGGGGCCGACCGCAACGCCTTCCTCTATGATGCGCAAACCGCTTTTGCCGATGGCGCGCTCTTCAACAACGTGATGACTCCCTTCTCGCCCCAGCATGTCCGCCACGCGCTGAACGGGATTTGGGAGTCCAGCAGCAAGGACGCCGCCAGCCGCGACCGTTATATCGCCCTGCTCGGCAAGCTGGCGTGGGTGCCGTTTATCGGTGTCGACGGGCGCGACAAGGTGTTCGATGCGGCACTCGCCTCGTTCCGCCGCTGGGGACAGGGCGTCCGCAAGGAGCTTGATGAACTCGCCGGGAAAGAGGAGCCGGAAGCCGTCGCCCGACGTGCGGAGCTGGAAACCATCGTCAATCAGATGACCAAGATCGAAGAGGCTTTCAAAAAGATCGTCGACACTGACGCCGATCCCGCGCAGGCGCCGAATCAGCAGTGTCGCGACATCGCCACGCTGATCAAGGCCGTCGCGGCCAACGACGCTGCGGCGTATGCCCCGGCCGCCAAGTCGCTGTATGCCTCGATACGCGAGTACCAGAAGAACAAAACGCCTTTTGGCGCAGCGGTGATGGAGTTCCTGATGACGCCGCGCAGCGACGCGCTAGCCTGCATCGACCACCAACTGGAGATCTTTGCCGATCAGGTCGCCCTCCGCTCGGGAGGGCAACCGCACGGCGCCCAGATCTGTGTGCAGATGCTCGGCAGGCGCGGGGGCTGGCGTTACGATGGCCGGCTGACGGCGCGGGCCGAAGACAACGAGCTGCGTGACCGCGTGGCCACCATCCTGGCCAATGCGATCAATGCCACGACCGCGAAAGACGGGTTCGACGGTGAGATGTTTAACTGGTACCGCGGGGTTGTCCGTCAGGAAAGCGAACAGGGGCAGGCAGTCGTTTCGGCAATCATTGACCGCGACATCTTCACCAAGAACAACGTGAATTCGATGTGGCACCCGAGTCCAGTGTGCGGGTATCTGGCGCTGGTGCGCAACGAGTTTCCGTCACTGCAGGGGAAATACCCCACGCAATCGTGGTTCGACGACCGCATGGCCGTCTACATCAAGCAGACCGGGACCATCGATTCGGCATACTGGAACTACGGCGGGGATCGCGAACAGAAAGTGATCACCGCGATTGCGGAACTCTACGCGACCGACATTTCGTACGCGGTTTATCTGGGCTTGCCCAACCGGCCGGCCACGCTCTCTCGCGACGATTATTTCAAGTTCGAATCGCGCATCCCGGGGGCCTCACCCGCCGCCCGGAGCGCCTATCTGAAAAAGATCGAGGCGGCGTACGGGAAGACCCGCTTTGACCCGATTGCGGCCGGGGTCCAGGCGATCTCGGCGCTTCCCGTGAAGACAGCCGATGAGCGCAAGGCGTTCTTCGACCGGCTGCGGGCATACACCGCGCTCGCCAAAAACATGCCATATTTCTTCCCGCTTCCCGCCTTGCCGCAGGTCAACAGTCTAAAGTTGGGCGGTAGCGCGCCACTCGCGGAGGATGAAATCCTGGCGCTGGCCGCGTGCCTGCAATACACACGGTGGAGCGAATGGAACGGCACCGAGGAGCCCCTGATCCAGCTCGTACACGACGGGCTGATGGCGTGCAATCAGATTCCCGCACTGCTGCCCGTCATCCCCGAGATGTGGCGGATCGCCGCCTTGCAGAATCGCCGCGAGACCATGTTGCTCCTCGGGAGCATCTCGTCGAAACTGATGGAAGCCGGCGAGATCGTCCCGGCGTCGGCCTACAGCACGATCGGTCTGGAAATCGCGCAGTCGCGGCTGCCGGACGACATCCGCAACGCGCTTTCCGCCATTCGCACCAAGATGCAGTCTCTGGTGGGTGGAACCCTGATGGTTGAGCGGACAGATCGGCGTTACCCGATTCTGGCGGCGCAATCCCTGTTCCACGCCGGACGCGTGGACAGTGCATGGGGACTCTACCTGCAGAACCCGAAACTGGCGCTGACGGAGTTCAAGGATCTGGACCTGGGCTTCACCCTCTGGATTATCAAGCGCCTCACCTCGCTCGGGCTGTATGCGGACGCCGAGCTGCTGTCGCAGACCCTGATGCAATGGATTGACGCTGCTCCGCAGGGATTCGATATCGAGACCCGCGCCCAGGTGCTGCTCGTTTATGCCGATATCGCCTTCGCGAAGCAGGAGTATCCGCGCGCCAAGGCCCAGTACGAGCGGGTTGTCGTGGCGAAGGACTTTGCCGATACCCAGGGAAGCTATCGCGCGGAGCTGAAGATCGCCGAGGTTGACCGATTGACTAGGAATTTCGATCCGGCACAGGAGCGGCTCGAAAAGCTGGACCTTCTGCGCGATTCCTACATTCAGGCGGAGGCGCGCTTCCAGATGGCGCTGCTTCGCTTCGATCAGGAAGATTGGGCCGGCGCGAAGGAGCAGATCGGCCGCGTGTTCACCATTGCGCCGAACCATACCGAGGCCGGTCTGCTGGAAGGGAAACTGAACGTCCGTACAGGCAAACTGATCGAGGGCACGGAAGTCAAAATCGGCCTCTCCGCCGATCAGCAGACCATCATTCCGGGGCGGCCGCTCAGAGTCGGCCTCGAAGATCGCAATCTCTCGATCGTCGGTAAGGCGACCGACATTGAAGTCCGCGTCTGGACGGAATCAGGCGATGAAGAGTTCTTCCTGTTATTCCCCTTCGGCGACTCCAAGACGCGGTTCCGCGGGGAGGTCAACACGGAGATGGCGGCAACGGAAAAAGGCGACCACGTGTTGCAGGTTCTCGGACGTGACAAGGTTCACTATGGGTTCTCCGAGGCATTCCGCAAGGCGACAGCCATGGCCAGCGATGAAGTTGTCACGCTGGACGTGATTACCGATTCCGAGTTGTATGCCGCGTCCGGCCGCATCCCGACCCGCGAAGAACAGGAACGGCTGGCGTTGGAGGCGAGCATCCGCAGCGCCCTGGAGCAGGAAGGACGGCTCAAGTCCGCCGCCCGTCAGGTCAACGTCACTGGGGAAGGCGCCGACGGCGGAGCCCAGATCGTGCTCAGCGCCGTCCGCTCCAGCACCGAGATCAAGCCCGGAAACCCCATCTATATCCGCGTGATCGATCAGGATCGCAACATCACGCACCAGAAAGATACGATCACCGTCAAGGCGACCTCCGAGAGCGGGGACACCGTGGCGGAGCTTATTCTGGAGGAGACCGATACCCACACGGCCGTGTTCGAAGGAAAACTGGTCACCGCATCGGCGCCCGCGACCGCCTTCGCATCCGATACCGAGGAAGGTCGTGATCCCACGACCGTGATTGTCGCCGACATGACCCTGCCGCCCTGGGTCGCCCTCGGAGATAACAACCGGAACAAGGTCTTCACCGTTGACATGAAAGACAGCGTCGAACTCGGCAAACTCACGCTGACGGCCGACGTAACCGGTCGCAAGCTCAAGCGCTTTGCGATTCAATCGTCCATGAACGGCTCCGACTTCTCCACGGTTGGCTCGTGGCCGAATGCCGCGCCGGCCTGGGACGGTTCCTTCCGGATGCGCATGGTCAATTACGGCCCGCCTGCCGAAACGCTCATGCCGGCAATTCTCACCGTGAAGGAACAATTTGTGCGGGTCAAGGAGTACTTTGATGTCGGACGGCTGCAGTTTGACAATCCGATTCAAACCGTTCCGGGCAAGGTGTCCGGTGACTTGGGCAAGTCCATTCGTGCGGGTGAAGGGGGACTGGGCGGCAAAAGTCCGAGTGGCTGGACGCTGGCTCATCTGCAGGGAACATTCTATATTCAAAAACGACAGAAGCGCACGTTCCAGGTGCAACGCAAGGTGGATCCTGAGGCGGACCTGAAGAATCAGGTCAGTCCGGTCTATTATATGGCGGTTGACGGCGCCCTGTCCCCGACTCCGATAAGAAGCGCAACGGCCTCAGTTTTGAATTATAATTATCAGGAGTGCTCCGTCACGCTGACCCGAGGCTATCATACGGTGGATTTTTATGCGGTGGTCCATGCCAGTTCGCAGGCAGCTTATGAACTGCTCTGGGATGTCGAGGAAGATCCCTACGTGGGGACGGTGCCCGAGACGATCTTCACCGCCGCCGAGTGGCTCGCGCATCAGCCCCCCATCGGATTCACCCCCACGGATATCAAGGCCAATGAAGACAACTCCGTGTTCGAAGTCGCGTTTGCTCCGGAATCCCGCAGCCGCGTACTCCGGTTCAGGATCTTTGATTTCGAGTCCGATGCCCCGGCCATCCGCAAGATCGCGCTGAACGACGCGAAAGGCAAAAAAGTCCTGCCGGCCGACGAAGATCTCATCGGCATGCGCAAAAATGAGATTCTCGAGATCGTCCCGGGCGATAAAATTACGATCAGCTATACCGATCCTTCCGTGATCACGCAATCGCGCGAAACGCTGGAAGCGTTCCTGACCGCGACGTTTTACAATGCGTCACTGGTGGCGTGTCTGATGGAGACGGATGTGACCACCGATGGCACGCGGCGGGCATTGCTGCTTCCGAACCGGCGGTTCCGGCCGGATAGTCCAATGACCATGATCGTCAACGACCCCGATGCGGACACCACGGAGAATCCGGACAAGGTGCCGGTGAAGGTGCGTACCATTTCTGATCAAAAGACCACCCTGGCGGCGCTTGAGAATGCGCCTTCGAGCGGTGCGTTCGTCAGCCGGTTCTTCCCGATCTTGGCCGCCGCCCAGCGCGATGCGGAAATCACCGTCACCAGCGAGGACGACGTCATCATCACGTACCGTGACGAAGACAATACCGACTACGGCATTCCCTGGGATCGGGTGGTGCAGCTCGAACCCCCTCTGGAGTGGATGCCGTCGGAGTTGCGCGTGTATGATTATTCCTCGAAGCCGCTTGATGCGGCCGCGCGAGATAAGGCGATGGAAGCCGGTCCCACCGGGAATAGCACCGAGCTGGAGTTTGTGCCGGCCGCTTACTCGCTCACCGCCGTGCGCCCGGAAAGCGCGATGGCCGGGAACCCGGTCAACATCCCGTTCGGGGGGACGCTGATGATCGAGTTGCTCAATCCGTCCATGACCTTCTCCGCACTCAGCGAGGCGGAAGTCTACGTGCAAGTCCTGCCGTTCGGAAGCGAGCCCGTGGTGCCGGATGGCGCGCCCTTTGATCCGAACTTGCCGGGGACGATCCGTTACCGCTCGCTGCCGGGCGGCGGCGGCGGCGGCGGTGCTCCTCTCGGCTATGGCGGGGTCACGGTCATGGGCGATAAGTATGCCGGAAATGCGCTCGATGACGGCCGCTTCGGGTTTAACATCGGCACCGTCCCCGGCACGCTCGAACAGATGAAGATGCCGACCTATCAGGTTCCGGAAGCCGAAGGCGTGGAGATGCTCTCGTTCGGTGTGCCGTGTCTGACGGAGGACGGCGAAAAGGCATCCATCTCCCGTTCGTTCCCGTATCCGACGCTCCGGCTGCGGCCAAAGGACAGGCTGCGCGTTGCGACGGACAGCGCCCGCCCCGGCGATCCGCCGATGTGGGAGGTGTGGGATGTCCACATGTTCGGTGATCCCATCTTTGACGTAATGGATCAGCGCTACAAGGAGCCGCTCAAGGCCCTTTATGTGGGCGACCGGCTCTACCTGCGGATCGTCGACTTGATGGCCGACAGCACCATGGAGAAAGACACGCTGACCGTGTCGGTGGTGGTCAATGGAGACACCGCGAACGCCAGGACCGTGCCGCTGATGGAGACGTTCGAAAACACCGGGGTGTTCAAGGGCAACCTGCAGCTCATATTCGAGGGGCTCGCGACCGAAAAGGCTCTGACCGATCAGATAGCCGTTCCTTACGGTGCGTCTGTCGTGCTTCGGTATACGGCGGGGGACGGCCGTGTCTTGGACCGCGAAATCACGGTGCACAAGGGCGCGGATGGCGGTGTCATTTCGTTTACCAAGCGGTTTGACGATGCGGACATCGCGGTTCAGACCCAATTCACCATGGCCGAGGCCTATTTCGAAATGGCGAAAAAGTACCGGGCGCTCAAGGAGGAGGAAGTTGCCCGCCGCACCATCGCGCAAGGCAAGAAGCTTCTGGAAGAGGCGATCCGGGACTTCCCGAAGAGCAATTTCCGCGTCCAGGCCGACTACCTGTTGGCCAACCTGGCGTTTGAGTCTGGCGAGCAGACACAGGACCCCGAGTCGCGCAAACGGCTCTACAGGGAGGCGGTCTCGCGCTTCGGTGACGTGATCGGCGGCTATCCCGACAGCGAGTATGCGCCGAAGTCGCAGTTTAAGAAGGCGCTGGTCTTCGAACGGATGGAAGAGATCGACACGGCCTGCGAAGAGTATGTCAAACTCTCCTACCGCTATCCCAACAATCCCCTCATCGCGGAGACCATCTCGCGGCTTGGCCTCTACTTCTTCAACAAGGGGCGGATGATCGAAAAAGGCCTGGGCGCCGAAACCGACCTCATTGAGGAAGAAAAGAACCGGATGCAGGCGCGCGAATTCTATCGTACGGCGGCGCAGGTCTTCGGGCGGCTGTCTGTGCGGTTCCCCGATCACAAGCTCGCGGCCAGCACCAAGGTGCTTTCGGCCGAGAACTGGCTCCGCGCCAAGGAGTACGCGAAGGCGATCACGACCTATGAGTCCGTGGTCGAAGAGAAGAAGGGCGCGCCAGATCTGATCGCCCAGGCTATGTACTGGTGCGGCGACGCGCAAATGCAGGTGAAGAATCCGGTCGGCGCCTACCGCATGTTTAAGCGGCTCACGTGGGACTATCCCGAAAGCATGTGGGCGCGCTATGCCCGCGGCCGCCTGGCAGATAGTGCGTTCGCGAAGATGGAGTAAGCTGGGTGACGGTTATGAAACCGAATCGCCGCATACCGGATGTGTTGCCGCCCGCCCTCGTGGAGGCCCTGCCTCCCGAGGCGGGGGAACTCCGCGCGTTGGGTCGGCGACGGCTCGACCTGCTGAGCGAACAGCTCGCGGGCGAGGCGGTGGTGGCGATTTCAAAAACCGCCACCACCCTTGACACCGGCAGTTGGTTTGGCAAGGGGCGCATCTGGCTGGCGTTCACCCCGACGGCCATGCTGCTCGTGGCCAGAGGACCGCGGCCGCTATGCCGTCGGGTGCCGTTGGCGGAATTGCAGAAAACACAATACAACACCGTAACCGGGGAACTTGTTTTTGTGCCGGCGGAACTGCCGGTACCGACTGTCGCCCTGCTGCCTGTGGAGGCGGCTCAGGCGCTGGCGCAAATGGGAAGGGGATAGGCTATGTTAGAGATTCTGATTGATGGCGGGCCCATGATGATCATCCTGATTATCGAAAGCATTTTGGCAATTGCCGTGATGCTGGATCGGACGGTCGCATTCCGCACAAACGACCGGGTCGATGTGCGGACGCTTCGGGCCAAGGTGCAGAACCAGATGCTGGCCGGAAACTATGGCGACGCGATGGCCGTTTGCCTCACCACACCGGGTCCGGTCTCGGCCGTGATGGCCGCCGGCTTGCATTCGTACATCAAGCACCGGGCTGTTACGGACAATGGCGAGACGTTGCGCGCCATCATGCAGGACGCCATGGCCGATTACGCCCGATTGGCGATGAACACGGTCGAGAAGCGAATGAACATCCTCTCGTTTATCGGCTCCTCGGCGCCGCTCTTCGGCATGACCGGCACCGTGACCGGCATGATCAAGTCGTTTGCCGCCATTGCCTCGGCGGGCGACGTCGATGCCACCGTGGTGGCTGCAGGCATCTCGGAAGCGCTCATCACCACGGCCGCCGGCCTGATTATCGCGATGATCGCCGTGATCCCGCACCATTATTTTACGGGCCGCGCCGAGAGCATCGAGATCGAAACCGCCGAGGCCGGTTCGGAGATTCTGGATCATGTGTCCCTGACGCATCATAAGTCTTCCGCCACTGCGTAGGCACAGAGGGATAGACACGATGCCGTTTAAGTCACTCAGAAAGAAGAAGCCGGAGAGCGGTGTTCCGACCGATTCGTTTTCGGATATCGCGTTTCTGCTCATCATTTTCTTTATTCTGGTGACCTCGCTCAAGCGCATTGTTGGATTTGAGACCGAACTGCCGTCCAGCAAGGAGGAGAAGAAAAAGTCCGAAGACAAGACCCCGACGGTCACCTTGAAGGAGGGCCGGCTGCTCTTTTGCGATGCGGACGTGACCATGGAGGAACTGCAGGAGAAACTGGCCAATCTCAAGCTTGCCGAGAAAACGAAGGGTGACGAGAAGATCATTCTGCTTGACGCCACACTCGAGGTGGATTACCAAAGCTACTATGAGGTGATGTCTTCGATTTCCGCGGCCGGCGGCGTGGTCGGCATCATGACGGAGGATAAGTAACCGTGAAACTTCGCCGCAGAAGGAAGTTGGGGATCTCCGTCCCGACCACCAGCATGGGCGATATCGCGTTCCTGCTGATCATTTTCTTCATGGTGTGCAGTAATTTCGCCAAGGAGAGCCAGATCAAATACAAGCCGCCAGACTCGGTCACCCTCGAGGCTGTGAAAAATGCCAAGGTTTCGATCGTCATTGATCAGGAGAGCGAAATCTACATGGACGGTCAGTTGGTGAACGACGTGAAGACCGTCAAGGCTTTGATCGAGAAAGCGCTTGAGGGAAAGAAAACCCAGGAAGAGCGGATGGTGATGTTCAAATGTGACCGTTACATCGCGAAGCGGGTTTTTGAGCCCGTGCTCGATGCCATCACAAGCGCCGGGGGTGTGCTTGTGGCTGTGGGTGACAAACGCAAGGATGAATGATACGGAAGGGATGACCACCATGAATCAGAAGACCGACCCATCAACGCAGAACATTGACCGTTTGTTGTCCGCCTTCGCGGGCAAGCGGTTTATCTTTTGGACCCTCGTCGCGATTGCCATCCACGCGGTGATCATCGGCATGACGTCGCTCACGTACATCCGCGATACCTATATCGATCCGGAAGGCGCCGTGGAGCGCAAGGCGTTGGCGGAGGCCGAACAGAAGCGGAAAGAGAAGGCGGAAGCCGCCGCCGCTGCCGCAGCCCTGATCGGCACGAACGGGGTAGCTGGCGCGGCCGGTGATACCAATGCCGCGGCGACAGCCTCGGGTACAACCAATGCCCCCGCCGGCGGCACGACGAATGCGCTCAGCGCGCGCTACATGGAAGGGATTCCTGAGGAGGCCCGCGGCTCGGCGGTGGTGGGACGAATGACCGATGTGGCCTCTCCCGAGGAGATGCCCAAGATGGGCAATGACCCCGGCTTTACACTGGAAGACATCAACATCGGGGACAAGTGATAAACGCGCGCGGAAGCGCTTGGCCCCCGCACCACGAACCCTGACACCACATGCCTGACAGACGTAAAAAGTTGTTCACATGGCCTCCGCTGCTTTGTCTCTTGATGAGTGTGGCGGCGGCGGTGTGCGCGCGTTTTTCGCTGGAACTTCCGGGCGAATACTTCATGTGGGGCCTCCGCCACCAGGAGATTGCCGATGTTTTCGGGTTTGAGGGCATTGACCGTCTGGTCCTGTTTACCTCTTTCGTCGCCTGTCTGACCGCGACGCTGCTGCTGCTCACAACGGCCATCTGCATTTTCATCCGCAACGTCGCCACGCTCAGTCTCTATCGCAAAACCTGCCTGCTCTTTTACGCCATGGCGCTGATGTGCGCCGTGGTCGCGATGCAGGCCACCGCTGCCCTCCTCAGGAACGAGTTGACGTTGGACGCGCGGAAGGCCGATCCGTACAATGTGTTCATGTGGCGGTGGGATGTGCTCTGGCCGGTGTTGGTCGCGAGCGCGGCGATCGCCGCGCTCTACCTCATGGCGTGGCGGCGCGCGGCGATACGCGATTGGGTCGGAGGGGACGAAACCGAGCCTGCCGCAGGCGACCGGTTTCTCGAAAATCTCCGCACGCATGGCACGGACCCGCGCTTTCGTAAAAGCCTGTGGACGAGCTTCAGCCTCCACTTTTTTGTGATCTTCATTCTCCCCTGGCTCCTCACCTTCTTCGGCTGCGTGAATCCGTACCGCGTCCCCAAAGGGATGGGTGAACCCGAGGTCGCCCAGAAAGTGGTGATCAAGAAGATTGTGAAAAAACCGAAGAAACGCCCGATCGTCAATCCCTTCTCAGCGATCGTGTTTAACTTCCCGAAACTCGATGATTCCAAGGTCACCGAAGAGGTGGAACGGGAGTCGCGCGTGACCTACACGGCCGATGCTTCCCGGGTCGTCTCGGGCAAGGGCGGCAAGATGGGTGCCGGTGGCAAGGGGCCGGGGGGCTGGCCCGACGGCATGGAGGACGCGCTCGTTCGCTTCATCCGCCTGAAATACAACGGCGAAGGCTGGGATGACGGCATGGATAAGTCCTCGCGCGCGGACTTGAACTTCCTCGACTACTTCCGCCAACTCACGGGGTTCCCGACCTCCACCAAGACCGAGGCCCACAGTATCGCGTTGCTCGCCAGATATCCCAAGGGGTTTGCGCCTCCGTTCGTCTACATGACGGGCGAAGGGAGCATCCGGGTTTCGGGTCGGGAGATCAAGATTCTGCGTGAATACCTCATGGGCGGCGGCATGTTGTTTGCCGATTGCGGCAGTCCGCAGTGGAACGGGAGCTTCCATAGCTTCATTCAGCAGGTGTTCCCCGGCGAACCGTTGTTGAATATAGCCGACGATGATGTGCTTTTCCAACTGCCGTTCGCATTTGTTAACGGCGCGCCGCCCCTGTGGCACCATGGCGGTCGGCGGGCGCTGGGGATCAAGTATAAGGGACGCTGGGCGGTCTTCTACCACCCCGGCGATCTCAATGACGCGTGGAAGAAGAATCGGGGCGGCTTGAGCCAGAGAATGGCCGATGGCGCGCTGGAGATGGGTATCAACATCATCTATTACTCGTTCACCAATTATCTTGAACTTACGCGGAAGTACCGCAAATGATCGACAAACTCTTTCCATACACGGGTCTGCTGGGGACGCTGGCACTCATCGCCTGGGCCGAGTCCCTCACTGTCTTGGTGGGGGGAAGCCGTAAGATGCCGCGCCCGAGAGCCTTCCTGCTCGCCTTGGGGCTGGTGATTTTTGCCACACTGTGTATCAATCTGAACAACGACACCTGGTATAACTCGATTCGGCTGGATCGGGCCGATGAGATCCGCAAGGCACGCGAGGCACAAGAAGCCGAAGCAGCCGCGGCCGACGAAGAAGGCGAAGAGGGCGCGGAAGGCGAAGAGGGCGCGGAAGGCGAAGAAGGCGCGGAAGGCGAAGCGGAGGCGGAAGGCGCGGATGACGACGGCATCGGAGAAGCCGGAAAAACCATTGAGGGGCTTGCCGCCAGCGTGAAATTCGCGGAAGACACCCCCGAGGATCTCGTCCAGGGCGGCTATTCCGAATCGATTGCCACGTGGCGGGAGGGCGGCAAGAAGGCGCGTGGAGCCACGGTGGTGACCAATAGGGTGGATGGGACCAATCAGGTGGTCGGTGCCACCGCTGCCCCCGTGTCGCCAGACGAGGATGAGTATGGCGACGAGGCCGATGATTTGGCCCGGTCGGGATCGGAGGCGGGGGCATTCATCTACATGAAGGCGGCCCACCTCAGCATCGTCCGCCAGATCCATCGCGTCTTGCGGATGCTGATCCGGATGCTGCTGATTGCCGCGTTGATTGCGATCCTGTGGGATTACGTCGTGACGTTCAACACGCTTTGGAGCACGCGGCCGCCACTGCCCTTGTCGCGCGCCTGGATCGACGCGTTTTCGCCCAAGTCCCACAGGTTGGAGATGCGGGAGGGCGCTGAGCCGTACGCGCCGCCTGAACCGTTCCTGGAACGCGCGATACGCAAGGGCGAGACCGTGATCTATTTTGGGAACCACCCGCTTTGGCAGTCGAAATCCGCGTTGGCGCGCCTCTCTCTGTTCATCCCGTGGTTCGGCAAGGATGCCGACACGGTGTTGCCGCGGGTGATCGCGTTCGGATGGCGGTGTTACGAAAAAGTCGAGCGGCGCTGGATGCAACTGACCCGGTTCGTGCTGAGGCTCTGGGAAAGAACCGTTCCACCGCTACGACGGCGTGTGCAGATCTCGTTGCAGTTCCTGGAGCGGATGGATGATCACGTGCAGCGCCTCCTCGGTGTCGCGAAACGATTCGCGGGGCGGCTGACCGCCCCGGTGCAGCGACGTGTCTGTGACCGCGCGCGGGGCCTCGGCGAAGAGTCTGTTTCCCTCGCGCAGCGACTGCGGTGGAGTGGCCGGAAGATCTGGGCCGACCGGGCGTCCCTGCCGCCGCGGCTTATTCGCTTCGTGGTGCGTGTCGTGAAAGGAACTCCTGCCGTGCCCCGGCAGCTCGCGGCTCTCGGCTTGCGGCTGTGGAGCGGGCGGGCTGAGTTGCTCCAGCGGCTTGTGCGCCGCGGCCAGGCGTGGGGACGGATGGCGATCGGTTGGTGGCTGTGGCTTGTTCGCGTTGGGCGGATGCTGTGGAAATGGGCAGTCGTGGTGCTGCGGTGGGTCTCGCGTGGCGGGCTGTGGCTGTGGCAGCGCCGGGGCGTCTTGCCACACGTATTGGATCAGGCGGCGCGGTGGTGCGATGATCGTGAAGCGGCGTTGTTCCGGTGGGGCTCCCGTGCGAGCCTGCGGCTGGCGGCCTGGGCGCGCGCGCTGTGGCAATGGCTTCGCGTTACCGGACCGTGGCTGGGGAATGGCTTGATTACGTGGCCGCCGCAACTGTATCGCTACGCGCTCCGGTTGCGCAGGGGCGAGGAAAAGATCGCGTTTATCGAGATTCCGCTGTGGCACGTGCCGATCCTCCGCTATGGCGGGGCACGGATGCCGAAAGGAAGCGAGTTCGCCTTCGATGCCGCCTGGTTCAACCGTTACCTGCCGGTCGTTATCGGGGACGCGCCCTGCCAGGAGATGCTTCTGGACATGGTCGACATCATGAGCGAGCGCCGCCGCTGCGGGGCGGTCGCCAAACAGACGCTCATCATCGCATGGGATCGCGACGAAAAGGTGGATGATGCCGTCCAGGCGCGTTTCGAGCAAGTGGCAGAAGCGGGTAATCTGATGCTCGTCATCTGGAATCGCCGTCACCCAGGATGAAGAACTACAAGGACATCAACAAGACCCGCAGCGAGAGCTTCGAGGAGTTTTAACCGCTTTCGCGGACAGGCTCTGAGCACGCGTGCACTGTGCCACTTCAGCCACGGGAGGGTAACTTGCGCGGTATCCGCATACCCCATGCTCAATTACGAAAAACTTCTCAATCCCGAACAGCGTCAGGCGGCGACTGCGGGGGACGGTCCGCTTCTGGTGCTGGCCGCCGCCGGCACCGGTAAAACGCACACCCTCGTCTACCGGGTGGCGCATCTGATCGAACGGGGCGTACGGCCTGAGGCAATCCTGCTCCTGACCTTTACCAACCGCGCCGCCCAGGAGATGCTGGATCGCGCCCGGGCCGTGTGTGGCGATCTGGTCGGCAACGTCTGGAGCGGCACCTTCCATCATGTGTGCAACCGGTTCCTGCGTCGGTATGCCGACCGAATCGGATTCCACAATGATTTCACGATTCTGGATCGCGACGACTCCCGTGCGCTGATCGATGGCTGCGTCAAAGACCTGCACATCAAGGAAAAGGATTTTCCAAAGAAGGACGTGCTCGCCAGCCTGTTCAGCAACGCCGCCAGCCGGGGGGTTGGCATCAGCGACGTGATTGACGAGAATCTCGATGCGCTCCGGGTGGACGTCGCCGACATCATCCGCGTCGGCGAGGCGTATGCCGTCCGCAAGGCAGCGATGCAGGCGATGGATTTTGACGACCTGCTGACCAACGGCCTGCGGCTGGTGACCGAGCACGACGACATAGGCCGCAGCTACCAGGAACGGTTTGAACACATCTTGGTGGATGAATACCAGGACACCAATGGCCCGCAGGCGAAGCTGGTGGACATCCTCGCCGCGCAACGACACAATGTCATGGTGGTGGGCGACGACTTCCAGTGCATCTATACCTGGCGCGGAGCGGACTTCCGCAATATCATGGAGTTTCCCAAGCGCTATCCGGCGTGCGTGATCGTCAAGTTGGAGCGCAACTACCGCAGCGTGCCGGAAATCCTTGACGTGGCCAATGCGTGCATCGCCGGGAACAAAGACCAGTTTCAAAAGACGCTGCGGGCCACCCGGCCCGCACGGGCCAAGCCGCAGGTGCTCCGGCTGCGTGACGGCAACGAACAGGCCGATGCAGTCATCCGGCTGATCAGCCGCTATCGCGACGATGGCTTCCGCTTCTCCGACATGGCGGTGCTGTACCGCGCCCATTTCCACTCGATCGAATTACAGGTCGCCCTGGGGCGCGCGGGCGTTCCCCACCGCATCACCTCGGGCGTGGGGGTGTTTGAACAGGCCCATGTCAAGGACGTGCTGTCGCTGCTGCGGGTTTGCGCACGGCCCGACGACCGGATGGGCTTTGACCGCTTGCTCGGGATGTTGCGCGGGGTGGGAATCAAAACCCTCGACGGCTGGTGGGGCAAACTCGGGGGACGGTTCGATGCCTCGAACCCAGCGCAGCGCCACGCGCTGGCGGCGTTGATGCGTCCGGCGGCACGGGAAGAGTGGGCGACGCTCGACGGCATTCTCGGCGAGTATCACGACGAGGGGCTGGCGCGCAACGGCGGGGAGGTGATTGCGCGGTTTTTCGAGCGGTTTTACAAGACGTACCTGGCCCGCACCTACGAATTCGCCGATAGACGCACGGAGGACATCAAGGAACTCGAGATCCAGATCATGCGCGCGGCCAGCGTACCGGCGTTTCTCTCCGAGGTGGCGCTGCTGACCAACGTGGACCACGCGTACAACCGCCGGGAACGTGGCGAGGATGAGGATGCGGTGCAGCTCGGAACGGTTCATCAGGCCAAGGGGATGGAGTGGCCGGTGGTCTTTGTGATCTGGGCGGCCGAGGGGATGTTTCCGTCGAGCCGCAGCATGGACACGGCGGGGGACGATGCGGAAGAACGGCGGCTCTTTTACGTTGCCGTGACCCGTGCCCGTGACGAGCTGGTGCTCGCGGTCCCCGAGATCCGCCGCACGCGCGACGGCGGCATGTTCTTCTGCAAACCCTCGCGGTTCATCAGCGAATTGCCGCGCGGTCTTGTGCGTGAGTCATTCGGAAACCGGATGTAGGGGGCGGGTCACGACAGCCTCGCAGCCCCACAGTCTTCTGCCCTTTTTTTCGTCGTCGCCCATGGGCATAACCTGGTTTACCGGTTCAGCAACAGCCCTGCGGCGATGGCCGCGGCGAGCATGAGGAGGATGGCCCCACCGACGAGCATGCGTTTCGTGAGGGTGCGACCGGCGGGCGTGGCCGCGTCTGGGCCAACCGCCGGGTCCATGTCGGCGGGTGTGGTGCCGGCGGTGGCGGAGGTCGGGGTGGTCGGCATGCTGCAGTCGCCGTCCGCCGTGTCGGAGAGCAGGGCGTATGCGGGCGTCGGAACGGAAGTGTCATCGACCGTCTGTCCGGTGGGAGCCGCCTCGTTCTCGGTTGGCGCCTCGTCGTTGGGCGGCGCGGTGGCGGCGTCGGCAGCGGGCCGCTCCTCGAGCGCCCGTGTTTCGGGTGGAATATCCAGCGTCGGCCCTTGTGGAAGGTCCGCACCCACGCGCACCACGATGACGGACACGTTGTCCTCGCCGCCGCTTTTGAGCGCTTCGTCGATCAGGATGCCGGCCCCGGATTCCGTCGTGTCGGCCCGATGGCGGCGCAGCAACTTCTGAATCTGGCGGTCGCTCAGCATCTTCGTCAGGCCGTCTGAGCAGAGCAGGAAGACGTCT
The DNA here is from genome assembly GCA_964580075.1 of uncultured Akkermansia sp. Lineage (GTDB taxonomy): Bacteria > Verrucomicrobiota > Kiritimatiellia > RFP12 > JAAYNR01 > VGWG01. Next base: position 21,158 of record CAZOJL010000012.1, read on the forward strand.
CCGGCCAACACATCGGTGGCCGTTGTCTCCAGAGAGACGGTTTTTTCAAGCCCCACGGCGCGGGTGATGACGCCGCGGAACATGGCGGGCAGGAATTTGTCGTCCGAGAGCCCTGCGGCGGCGGCGACGGAATGGTCTGCGCTGATTTGGATTAGTTTGCCGTTGCGGTAGCGGTAGGCACGGCTGTCGCCGGCGTGGAGGACAAGCGCCCGCGACGGTTCGGCGCGATCGAAGACAAGCACCACGGCGGTGCTGCCGGTGCCGGTGACGCCGCGTTCTTCTCCCCGTTCCCGGATCCAGCGGCTGGCGTTGTTGAGCGCGCGTTCGACCAGGCGGGCCGAGGCGACGGCGGTGAAGGCGTAGCGTGCTTCGGGCCAGACGGTAAAAGCCTCGGCCAGGGCGTCGACGGTGGCTTTGCTGGCCACTTCGCCGCCCTGTACGCCGCCCATGCCATCGGCGACACAGAAGAGACCGCGTTGCGGAAGCGAGAGGATCGCATCCTCGTTGTTTCTCCGGCGCTTGCCTACATCCGTTCGTTGGGCGACTTCCAGATAAGAGAAAGCAGTGTTCACGGGTATCTCTTCTTCCCAGTCCTCGCGCATCCGTGGTGATCGCGTGACGGTCGCCCATCTCTCACGCCGCCACGAGGGCCACGCATATAATCGTATCGCTTTTCGCCTATTTGGGCGATACTAAAAACCAGCAATTCTCATTTTGGAGATGGGGCCATCGGCGTCGGGATCGGGATCGGTATCGATAAAACCAACGGAATTTCGACCCCGATTCCGATTCCGATACCGACCCCGACCCCGATGACCCAATAGCCTCATAATTAGAATTGCTGGGGCAGCCTACAACGTCGGTCCCATGAGGTTGAAGAAATTTTCGAGATAGCGGGCGTAGAGCGGCCGGGCACGCCAGGACGCGAGGGTGATCTCGTCGGCGCGTGCGAAGTCATCCAACAGCGTCTTTTTGAGCCGCGCGGCAAACGCGGGATCGAACGCGACGAAATTGGTCTCGTAACTGAGCCGCAGGCTGCGCGCGTCGAGGTTGGCGCTGCCGATCAGCGCGATCCGGTCGTCTACCACCAGGGCCTTGGCGTGGATGAACGGGGCGCGACGCAGAAAAAGGCGAACACCCGAAAGCAGCAGCTCGTCGTAGGCCGCGCGGGCGGCCCAGTCTACGGACGGGTGGTTGTTGACCGCCGGGAGGAGCACGTGGACGGCGACCCCGCGGAGGGCGGCCGAGCGGAAGGCGCGCCGCAAGTCCTCGGAGAGCACCAAATAGGGCGTGGCAACCAGCACCTGCCTGCGCGCGGTGCCGAGGATCACGAACAGGGCGTCCACCAGCGGCTGCTCGTTGACCGTCGGACTGGCGTTGAGCAGCCGCAAGGGGGTTGTCCCCACCGCCTCTGCCCGCGGGAAATGTTCTGGCACCAACAGGGCGTAAACGTCTTCGTCGCACATGTAGAACCAGTCGCGCAGAAAGGTGTATTGCAACTCCAGCACCGCCGGTCCGATCACACGGAAATGGTAGTCATCGATCGCGGGCCGGCGCGGGTGCGGCAGATAGACATCGTGGAAGTTCACGCCCCCCAGGAATCCGATTCGTCCGTCGACGATCAGATTCTTGCGGTGGTTGCGCAGGTTGATCTGAACCTGCCGTTTGATGAGATTGGCCTGCGTGAAGCCGACGCATCGCATCATGGGGATGCGGGTGTAGCTGCGAAAGAGGCCGGAGAGATAGGCCGTGCGCGACCCGTACTGGTCAAACAGCACCCGCACCCGGACGCCCGCGCGCGCGCGTTCGGCGAGACGGTTCAGCAGGTCGCGTCCGACGGCGTCACGCCCGATGATATACGATTGCACATGGATATGGTGGCGGGCACCGGCAATCGCCGCGAACATGGCATCGAGCGCCTGTCCGCCGTCCGCGATGATCTCGACCGCGTTGCCGCCGAGCAGCGGATGCTCGTGCGCCACGCGGTCGAGGATGGTGTTGACCGTCGCCTCGGGCGAATCCGGCGCCAGCGGCGGTGAGTATTCGTCGCGCAGCGCGCGCCAATAGGCCAGCGGCTGCGTCTCCTGCTCGGTCCGCGAACGGGTCGAGCCGAACCGGACATCCGAGCGGAACTTGAGCCAGCCCCGCCGCGGCACATGGTTGATGCCGAAAGCCAGATAGACGAGCGGGCCGACAATCGGGAACAAGCCGGCGACGAACAACCACAGCAGCGTCGAGCGGGGTTCGCGCGGCACCTGCAGGCAGTGCGCGGCCACCATCAGGAACACCAGCAGGTGCAGCAGGGAGCCCAGGCCGAGTGATGGCACCGATCCCATGTCCGCCACGCTCATGGCCGATCCTCCTCGGGATGCAACGACAGATCACCGGTGATCTTCCAGACGGCCCCGTCACGGATCAGGCGCAGATTCCGCCCCGGAAAGATCTGCGGCAGGCGTGCGCGGATATCGGCGACAGCCTTCTTCTCAAGGGTCGCGCGGGTGCTGTCAGGCACCGGCTCCAATGTGAAGATCCCGATGTTGAGCACATAGCCGGGACCGGCGTCCGAGCCGAACCCGGCCGTGAAGCTGGCCGTGATGCGAAACAGCCCGTCATAGCGGCGATTTGCGGTCTCGCCATCAGCCGGCCGGGACGGGTGCCGGTCGAACATCGAGCCGAAACGCTGCTCCAGTCCGCGATCTACGTCTTGCAAGAGCGTCTCCAAGCGCTGTTCCCATGCCTCTGCTAAAGGGTGTCGCATGATGTCGGGGATTATAGTCTGTTCCGGCGAAACACGCAGCTTCTTTTCTGCATAGCGCCTGACGTCATGGGTAGGCCATCGCGCGGCGGATGAAGGCGCAGACCTGTGGCAGGGCCGCCTCGGGGTCCGGACCGAGACCGCCCTCGACACTCATCCGGCCGGAATAGTCACTGGCCTTGACCGCCGCAAAGAAATCGTCGAGCGCGCTGCACGGCTCGAGCCCGGGCCCCATCCGGTTGATTCGCGTCGCCACATGCAGGTGTGCCAGCAGCGGCGCCTCGCGGATGATCACGGCCGCCGGCTCCTCTTCGCGCATCAGGTGAAAGGCGTCCACCAGCAGGCGCAGCGCCGGGCGATCGGCACGCCGCACCCACGTGGCCGCTTCCGCCGCCGTGTTGAGGATGTTGGTTTCCCCCCGGTGGAGCGGCTCGATCGCAATCGTCACGCCAGCCGCCGCCGCATGGTCTCCCAGCAGGCGGAGGAACGCAAGCAGTTGCGCTTCGGCCCGGCGGGGGTCGAAGTCATCGGGAAAGCGGCGCGCGGATCCGGATCCAAACACCAGCACCTTCACGCCGGCCCGAGCGGCGCGCCGGGTCATGGTCGAAACATACCGCTCCAGCACCCGCAGATCGGCCGTCGGCCCGACCACCGCCAGCGAACCCGGCATCATGCAGTTCGCCGCCTCGCAGGGAAGCGGCACCCGTTCCAGATCGGCCAGCGACGCCTCGAAGGCGGCATCCTCCTCCAGCGGCTTGAGCAGTTCGCCGACCGACGCTTCAAAATAATCGAATCCCGCGTCTTTGATTAGCGCGGCCAAGGTTAGTGGGGCACAGACTCCGATGCGCATGACGTCTCATCCTTGTGCCGGGGTGCCGACACGCTACGCAACGATCCAGTCCAATTCCGTTGTGCCGTCAGGCGCGGACCGCACGTCGGCCACGCCCGCCGCAGCCGTGGGCGACGGCAGCATCATGATCTTGAACGTCGTTTCGACACGCCCCAGAGCCGGAAGCCAGCCGTAGGTCGGCGTGTCGAAGAGGCTCCCCATCCGCACTTGCCGCTCCAGGGGAGCGGGGAAGGGGGAATTGGCGAACTCGACGCCACGGGCCAGCGTTTTGGCAGCCCATGGCACGCCGCCACGGCAATGGTTTTCCTCCCAATCGCCGGTCCACGGGAAGTCGCTACGCCGCCACTGGTAGACCACGGCCACGCCCAGTTTGGGATTGAGCATCGAGGCCCATGCATCGTCGCGAGTGACGTCCATCCGCATGGCGGCAAAGTCTCCGCTCCTCCGGTAGCGCCTGTCGATCCGTCGCAGGTCCACCTGCTCACCCGCCACGCCCGGCGCCATCGGCCAGTCAAAAGTGGCGCCCGGCACCAGCCGCGGCTTGTCGCTGAAAGCGGTCGGAATCACCTGCCCTTTGTCGGCCGAGAGGTCCAGAACTGTGACGCCCTTCTCCAGGAAGGGGTCGCTGAACGAACCGTGTTCGCACACGGTGAACGGGCGGTCGAAGTCAAGCAGGCTGCGGATCGCCGTGGTCACGGTGATCACGTGTGAGCCTGTACGCGTCTCGTAAGTCCGTTCGACCACCATCCCCTCTTTCAGGAGTGCGCAGCCGAGGGTCAGTTTGGAGAGAGACCGGGTTTCACGGCGCCCCAGTTCCTGCCAGCGGCTGACGGTCACCTCGCCGTGGGTGTCGAGTCCGGCCGCCGCTTCGGCCGCCGAGGGATCGCCAAAGTGGCCCAGGCAGAAAATATGCCCGGCCGCCGAGGCGAGCAGCGAGCTGCCGCCGAACGCGGCCGCGTTTCGTTTGGCGCGGTACTGCCACGGTTCGACGGTTTTCCAGACCGGGCGCCAGAACGGGTTGATGTCAGGTTTGGCCGCCAGCGTCACTGCAGCCAGGTGGCCGCCGCCCTCCAGGATGGTCAGTTCGACCTCGCCGCTGCCCACCTGCCACGCCCGGCGTTTACCGAACGGTTTGCGTGCAATACTCATGTCCTGTCTCCTTTTGAGGCGCTTGCAAAACCTCCTTCGTCGGTTCTGCAAGCGCCGGTTTCAGGTTTCAGTGTTCAGGTTTCAGGAAACGCGCAACTCACTGTGGTTGAGTGAGATGCTACCCGAAACCTGAAACCTGAACACGCCGCTTGCAAAACAGGGTTTTGCAAGCGCCTCACACAACAATGTCGCGTGTTACCTTCAATACGCATGAATCGCAAGCCCGGAGCGGAGTTTGGGCTCGAACCAGGTGCTTTTCGGCGGCATGATCTGGTCGGCATCGGCGATGTCCATCATCTCGCGCACAGTCACCGGGAACAGGGAGAACGCCACGGCGTCGCGACCGGAATCGACCCGGTTCACCAATTCGCCGGAGCCGCGGATGCCGCCGACAAAACCGATCCGCTCGCTGGTGCGGGGGTCGTCGATTCCCAGCACCGGTGCCAGCAGTCGCGTCTGCAACACGCTCACATCGAGGCGGTCGACCGGCCCCGCCTCGAATGCGGGCCAGGCCAGCGTATACCACGCCCCGGCCAGATACATCTGCACGCGGCGCGGGCCGGAAGGTTCGGAACAGGCGCTTTTCTGAACGTCGAAGACCCTCGCCACGCGATCCAGAAACGTTGCGGCGTCCAGCCCGTTCAGGTCGGCCACACAGCGGTTGTAGGGAAGAATCCGCAGGTGCGACGCGGGAAACAGGACCGCCAGAAACCAGTTGTATTCCTCGCGACCCTCATGGCGGGGATTCTCCGCGCGGAGTTGCCGGGCCGCGCGCCAAGCCGAGGCGGCGCGATGATGTCCGTCTGCAATATAGGCCAACGGCACGGCGTTGAAGCGGTCGGTCCAGTCAGCCAGGCTGTCGGTGATGCGCCAGAGGGAATGACGGATGCCGTCGTCGGCGGTGAAATCAACAGCGGGGGGCATCTGGGTCACATCGGCCACGGCGGCGTCCAGCGGAGGGCTGTCCCGGTAGGTCAAAAATACCGGGCCGATGTGGGCCCGGAGGGTGAGCGTATGGCGGGCCCGATCATCCTCCTTGTCCTGCCGGGTCTTCTCGTGTTTGCGGATGATGTTGTTTGCGTAGTCGTCGACGTGGCAACAGACCACCACGCCGGTTTGACTGTGCGCGCCCATAACCTGGCGGTAGACGTAATAGCAGGGGTGCGGCTCACGAACCAGGGTACCGCGCTCCTGAAACGACCGGAACGCACGCAAGCCCTGCGCGTAGACACGGTCGTCATGGATGTCGAGGGTGTCGGGAAGATCGATCTCGGGTCGCGAGATATGCAGCAGGCTTTCGGGGTTGTCCGACGCCAGCGCGCGGGCCTCCGCCGTGTCGACCACGTCGTAGGGAACGGCCGCCACGGCTGCCGCTTTCCCCGGAGCGGGAACCCAGGCCTCAAAGGGGTTGACCTGCATCGCCGCGCGCTTTCTCAGAAACCGACGTTCACAACCGGCACGAAGGGAACCCGCGCTCCGCGGATGACGTTGATCACGCCGATCTGGAAACCGCGGAGCAGGTTGGCGCGATTGATCAGCCCGACCTGAACGCCGTAGAACTCGTCACTGAGGTTTAGCAGACCGACTTGCAGCCCCTCGCCGCAACGGGCGTTGTTCCACCCCGCCACCTGGACGCCCGTGAGCAGTCCGTCCACATCGTTGTACAGACTGACCTGCAGGGCGCCGACGCGATCCCGCACGAGATTCCCCAGCACGTTCGCCTGCACGCCATACATGTAGGTGGACAATCCGATAAAGCCCACATCCAGGCCCGTCACCGAATCATTGTTCCCGCGCGGCAGGTTGATGCGAATACCTGCAACATCGACGGTGCCCTCCTTCTGTGACCGGAAGGCGATCGAGATCGGACGCGCGTCAAACGCGGCGTCGACGCTTAGAACACAAGCAACCGCGACGGCGGCAACCCAATAAACGTGCTTGATCATGGGACAACCCCTACTGTATGCATTAGCCCTTTCGCCCGCCCGTGCGATATGGCGAAAGGGTTAAACCGTTAGAAAACCCCCCAGGGAAGGATCCGGTATTCAGCCCCCCCCTTAAGGACATGGAGTTACTTTACAGCTTGGAGCAAAATCCATCAACACAAACTTTTTCGGAAACTTATTCCTCAGCGCGCAGCAGCACAAAACGACGCCCGCACGGCGCGAATCTGCAACAGCAGGGCGAAGCGTCTCGGTGAGCCGAAGCCGAATGTTCGCCACGGGGAGTTGCAAGAGCCTCGCTTCTCAATAAACCATGATCCCGATCTTTAGCAGCCGTCTTTTATCGATACCGATCCCGATCCCGACCCCGACGCCGATGGTTCCATCTCCAAAATAAGAATTGCTGTAAATCGGAATTGCAGTCGGGTGCAAAGCAGGGTATCATGTGCCCCATGAAGCGTACCATTCTCTGCTGCAGCATGGCGGTCGCCGTGGGGGCACTGGCGCTCGCGGGGTGTCGGCTGTCGGACGTGCGCGAATTCACCGTCCGCGCGCCCGGGGTTAAGAATGAAGCGTGCGTGCAGCGCGTGGCGCAGGCGCTGGCGGCGCTTGGCTCGGTCGACATGGGGGCGCTCCGGTTTGACCTGCAGACCGGCACGATCTTCATCCGCTACGAGTCCATGAATGTAGGCCGGAAGAACATCGAGCATGCGATCGCCCGCGCGGGCTTTGATGCCAACGACATCCCCGCGTCTGCGGCGGAGAGGGACGCCTTGCCCGAGGCGTGCCGCTGAGGCGCGGAATGACCGCAGACGTCCAGGCTTTTCTCGACGAACTCGGCTATGAGCGGGGTCTCAGCGGTAACACGCAAGCCGCCTATCGGCGCGATTTGGAGGCGTTCGCCGCCTTTCTCGGTCGGACCGGCGTCACGACGTGGGCGCCGGTGACGCGGGGTGCCGTGACCGCCTTTCTGCAGGACCAGCGCCAACGCGGCCATGCGGCCGCGACGGTGGCGCGGCGCCTGGTTGCCATCAAGGTTTTCTTTCGCTTCCTGGTGTCCGAAGGCCGCGTTCTCGTCGATGTGACCGAGACGATGGGCTCGCCGAAACGGGGCAGGCGTCTGCCGCAAATCCCGGACGAAGGAGATGTGGGCCGGTTGATAGACGGGTGCGCTCCGGACGGCAGACGGATGTCCGCGCGGGCCGAGGCACGGGAGGCACGCGACCGGGCGGTCGTCGAGTTGTTTTACGCGTGCGGGCTCCGGGTTTCGGAGTTGGCGTCGCTGAAGGTCGGCGATGTGGATCGCGAATCGGCTTTGGTCCGCTGCACCGGCAAGGGGTCGAAGCAACGCATCATCCCGGTTGGGGAAGCGGCGCTGGCCGCGCTGGGGCGCTATCTGGAACAGGCCCGGCCGGCGTTGTCTGCGGGTTGCCCGCAGGACGGCGCGCTGTTCGTCAACGGCCGGGGCGGTGGATTCACGCGGCAGGGCGTCTGGCGGCTGATCGTGCGGCGCGCACGGGCCGCAGGCATCCGCGGCCGAGTGACGCCGCACACCTTGCGCCACTGTTTCGCCAGCCATCTGTTGAGGCACGGGGCCGATCTGCGCGCCATTCAAGAACTGCTCGGCCACGCCGACATCGCGACCACGCAGGTCTATATCCACGTCGACAGCCGCCGCTTGCTCCAGATTCACCGCGAGTTTCACCCGCGGGCGTGAGGGTAAAAAACAAGTGATTTTCAGGTGTTCGTCAACCCAGGGTTGGGGGTGCCAAAACGAAATCTTAAAATTCTTTACGATTTGTATTGATTCTTCTGAAAAATACGTTACATTTGTAATAACACATGGGGTTTCATCCCCATCAAACCGCAACAAGGAGTTCATACCATGGCTAAGAAAGCCGCCCCTGCAAAGAAGGCTGCGACCCAGAAGGCCGCGCCCGCGAAGAAGGCTGCGCCTGCGAAGAAGGCTACAGCGCTGCCGACGACCAAGAGCCAGATTTTGGCTGCACTCGCCGTGAAAGGCGAAATCAGCAAAAAGCAGGCTGTCGCCGTGTATGATGCGCTGTTGGCGATCGCCTACGGCGGCGCGAAACTGCCCAAGGGAATCGTCCTCCCCGGGTTGGGCAAAGTCATCAAAGTGAAACGTCCGGCGCGTATCGGCCGCAATCCGGCCACGGGCGCCACGATCAAGATCCCGGCCAAGACGGTGGTCAAGTTCCGCGTGGCCAAGGCAGCCAAGGACATGATTCTGAAATAATCGTGTCGCGTTACTTCCGAAGGGTTGCGGCGTGTCATGCGCCGCGACCCTTTTTTTATGCGCGAGAATTGTCGCACCCCCCCATTTTGTGCTACCATGACGCTGCCTTTCAAAATCCATCAGATTCCGACACAAGGGGCGCGAGGGACGCGCAAGGGGATTGTATGCAAAGTCTGATTAACCATTTGAGCCAATTGCAGGAATTGGCCCTGATCCGTGATGAACACCGGGCCATGGGCGACGGTTCACACCTGAACCGGTTGAATGACGCGATTAACGAACTGACAGACAAATTGCCGTCCGATGTCAAGTCGCTCTATCAGCGGCTGTTCAAGAAGGACCATATCGTGCTGTCGCCGATGCATAACGGGTGTTGCACGATCTGCGGCATGCGGATGCCGATCAGTCAAGTCCAGTCGGTGCGGGCCTGCAAGGCAATGCAGAATTGCCCGAGCTGCGCGCGCATTCTGTATGAGGAGCCGGACGCCCCCCGCTGGGTCGGCGAGGCGCCAAGCCGGACCGAACCGCGAAAAGCGGGCATCGCCCGCTTTTCGGCCGAGACGCTGATGGCGCCGAATCTGGCGGTGAAGACCAAAGAGGACGCGATTACCGCGTTGGCGCAGGTGATGGCGGACGCGCATTTCATCGACAGCGCCGAAAAGATGGTGACCGGCGCGCTGGAGCGCGAGGGCGTGCTCAGCACCGCCATGGACAACGGGCTGGCCTTCCCGCATGTGCGCGGAGTGGAGGGGGGCGGCCTGACGTTGGCGCTGGGTGTGAGCAAAAAGGGCGTCCGATTCGGCGAGAACGACGTGCTGAGCCACATCATTTTTCTCATTACGATCCCCACCGCAGTCAGCGCATTCTATCTGCGCCTCATGGCCGGCCTGACTGAAACATTCCTGAAAGAACAGAATCGCGAATCGCTGTTGATGGCCGAAACGCCGGAGCAGTTGTGGAAAGCGTTGGTGAAGGCGACGCGGTATTCCATCAAGTGACGTGGCGCGGGAACGGTGTTCAGTTTTCAGCTTTCAGCTTTCAGCTTTCAGCTTTTCAATCGTGGGGTGAGGCATGCCGGATCAACTGGTGGTCGGGATTGACAACGGGACGCAGGGGACAAAATGCGTGGTGTACAGTCGCACGCACGGGAAGGTGCTCGCATCCGCCTACGCGCCGCATGATCTGATCGAAAACAGCCAGGGGCGGCGGGAGCAGGAGCCGCAGTGGTGGGTTGACGCCGCGAGCCGGACGCTGCAGGAGGTGCTCGCCGCACCCGGGGTCGATCCAAAGGCCGTCGTGGCCATCGGCGTCTCCGGACAGCAGCACGGCTGCGTGCCGCTCGATCGCGAGGGTCGTGTGCTCCGTCCCGCCAAATTGTGGTGCGATACCGAAACGGTGCCGCAGTGTGAGCGCATCACCGCGGCCGCCGGAGGCAAGGCCGCCGTGATCGCCGCCGTGGGCAACGCCGTGGCGGCGGGATTTACCGCTTCCAAGGTGCTGTGGCTGCGGGAAAACGAACCCGCGCTTTACGACCGGCTCGCGACGGTGCTCCTGCCCCACGATTACCTGAACTACTGGCTCACGGGCGAACGGAAGACCGAGTGCGGCGATGCGTCGGGCACTGCCTACTTTGACGTGCGCACGCGCACGTGGTCGGAGCCGTTGCTGCGCGCGATCGATCCGTCGGGCCGGCTGATGGCATGTCTTCCCGACGTGGTGGCGTCGGACGACCCGATCGGCACCCTCCGCCCCGAAATCGCAAAACAATTTGGTCTGAGCGAACGGGTCATCGTCTCTTCGGGCGGCGGCGACAACATGATGGCCGCCATCGGTACGGGTAATGTCGTGCCGGGTACGGTGACCGCCAGCCTCGGCACCTCGGGGACGATCTTCGCCTTTAGCGACGCTCCGGTGATCGACCCGGAAGGCGAACTGGCGGCGTTCTGTTCGAGCTCGGGTGGATGGATGCCGTTGATCTGTACGATGAACGTGACCGTGGCAACCGAGCAGACACGGGCGCTCCTCGGATTGGACGTCAAGGCGTTCGACGCCTTGGTGGCCCGGGCGCCGGCGGGTGCCGAGGGTATCCGGTTGCTCCCCTATTTCAACGGTGAACGCACCCCGCCCCTGCCCCGGGCGCGCGCGACGTTCAGCGGCCTGTCGAGCACTAACTTCACCCGCGAAAACATCGCCCGCGCCGCGATGGAGGGCGCGACGCTCGGGTTGCGTTACGGCATGGACATCCTCCGCCGGCTTGGCGTGGTGCCGCGCGAGATCCGCTTGGTCGGCGGCGGCGCCAAGAGCCCCATCTGGCGGCGGATCGCCGCGGACGTGTTCGGCTGTCCGGTGATTTGTCCGGTCAGCGCCGAAGCCGGTGCCATGGGCTGTGTGGTGCAGGCGATGTGGTGTGCCGACAAAGTGGCGGGGACCCCCGCGTCGATCGCCGAACTGGCGGCGCAGGTCATCCGCCTCGATCCGGCTTCCCGCACAGAACCCGGCCCCGACGCCGCGCGCTACGATGCGGTCTACCGCGACTATCTGGCGCTCAACGGCGCACTCGCCCCGCTGCATGCCTAACTCGAGGTGCCCATGCGGTTCTCCCTGTTCCTGGCGTTAAAATATCTTCGGCCCAAACGGTCGTTCACGTCGGTCGTGACGCTGATCTCTGTGCTCGGCGTGGTGCTGGGCGTGGCGATCGTCATCATCGTGCGCGCGGTCATGACGGGGTTTGGCGACATGTGGCAGCAGAAGATCCTCGCCTTCAAGCCGCATCTGACCGTGTCGGTGCCCGGCGGCGTGATCGAACAGGAAACGGCACTGTGTGACAGGATCGAAACGGTGCCCGGGGTGGCCGCTGCGTCGCCGAGCATCGAGACGCGGGTGCTGGCCGAATACCAGCACCGGGTGGTCGCCCCGCTGATCGTCGGGATCGATCCCGCGCGCGCCGCCAAAATGCTGCACGTGACCAACATGGTCGCCGGCACGTTTGATCTGACGGGCGACGCCGTGGTGTTGGGTGTGGACCTCGCCGCCGACTTGCAGGTGGGCGTGGGCGATACGCTGCTGGTCTACTCGCCGATGAATCTGGTGACGCCCGACGAGGTCTATTTCCCGGAGGAGCTCGAAATCCGGGGCATTTTCAACGCCGGACAGCGGGATTTCGACAGCGGCTTTCTGATCACCTCCATTGCGGTGGGACGTGACCTCATGGGGATGCGAAGCGGCGCCTATTCGGTGCATGTGAAGACGGACGAGCCGCAGAAGATCGAGGTGTTTCGGCGTGTCGCCCGGGAGGTGGCTGCGGTGGCAGGGCCGGCCTGTCTCGTGCGGACGTGGCACGAGGTCGATCGGCAGCTCTTCAACGCGCTGGCCGTCGAGAAGAACATGATGGCGATCCTCCTGATGTTCATCACCGTGGTGGCCATCTTCTGCGTGACGAACACGCTGATCGTGATCACCGTGCAGAAAACAGACGAAATCGGCCTGCTCAAGGCGCTGGGGTTCAGCTCGCGGCAGGTGATGATGGCCTTTGTGCTGCACGGGTGGATCCAATGTCTGGCGGGCGTCGCGCTGGGCATCGCACTGGCTTATCTGGTGCTCGCCAATCTGCAGCACCTGGTCGACGGCCTCGCGATTTTCGGGCTCGAGGTGTTTCCCAAGGGGGTTTACGGGCTCGACGGCATTCCCCAGCGGGTGGTTCCCCGTGAGGTGGCCGAGGTCGCGGTGCTGGTCATCGCCTTCTGCACCCTGGCGAGTTTCATCCCCGCCCGCCGCGCCGCCAACATGGATCCCGTGGTCGCGCTGCGGCGGGAATAATAACAGGCGGGTGAGTGTGTGAATCGGGGTCGGGGTCGGTATCGGTATCGGGGTCGAATAACACAGGCGAGACATATCCAGACACGGGCACTTTCGCATCTGGCATCGACTAGTGCCCTGCGTCGAAAATAACGTTGCTCAATTTTTTACCACGAAGGACACGAAGATCACGAAGAAAAATCTTTTTTGTATTGTTTCGTGATCTTCGTGTCCTTCGTGGTGATCATCATCCAGAAAACGATGGCTCCATGTGCTTCGATTTGTAGAAGCCTATTTACGATTCAGGGCACTAGGTGGTTGGACTAAGTGTAACCGACTAAGTGTGGCGATGAAGTGTTGCTTCCGCCTTTGCGAAGGCTACCACGGACAAGTCGCGCCGTTCTAGGCCCATCCAAACACTTACTCGGCTACACGTACTCGGATTATCCTTACGGTTGATCCCAGCACAATCCTCAATGACAATTCCCCACACAAACCCGGAAGCGCCCACAAAAACACACAAAAACGATTTCTTCGTTCTTCTTCGTGATCTTCGTGTGCTTCGTGGTTCATCTTGGTCGGGTTGAGGCGTTTCGGACGTAAAAAAGCGGCGTCGTGCGGAATACCGCTTGCCGCGCGCATTCCAGACGCTGCCGCCGGGGCGATGGAATTTCTAAACACTGAATACTGCGTTTGCAGAACCGACGCAGGAGGTTTTGCAAACGCCTCTTTAGGTTAATTCATCTCAATCACCACCGTGCGCATGGCCGGGTTGAGGAGGATCCGGTTGATCTCGAGCAGGCTGGGATAGAGTTCGGCGGGGAGGAGCGCGGGCACGGTCTGGATGCGGCGTTCGTAGCGGAGGCGGCTCGTGCCGTCGGCGGCGGTTTCGCGGCGGCTGATGCCGGTGACGGATCCGGCGTCGCCGGGGAGCGTCAACGTCACATCGGGGGGCTGCACGGGCACGTCGGTCGCACCGTCGGTCGCACCGCCGGTCGCACCGCCGGTCGCAACGCCGGTCGGAAGTGTGACGGTGCAGGTCCAAAGCTGTTCGTCATGACGATCCAGTAGCATCGGGCTGAAGCGGCGGTCGGCGCGAAGCGGAACCGCCGCCACCGGGGCGTCGGGGAGGAGGAGGGTCAGGGCGGCGCCGTCACGTACGGCGTAACGCGCGGCCCGTACCGTGAAAGCGCGATAGCCGGGATAGGCGTCGAGGTCGGTGACCAACGCGCCGACCGCCTCGGCCGCACGGGAAATCGCGCCCACCAGTTCGAGGTGGTGGCGGCGGCGCGCTTCGGGCGGCATCTCGGCGTAATCCCGGCGGAAGCTGCCGCAGGCGGTGCCGAAATACCAGTTGGTGACGGTGATGAGCGCGGTGCCGTCCGCGTCCAGCGTCAAATGCCAGTCGGCGCGGGAGCGGTCGCGCAAGGCGGGGTCGATCTCGACGCGCGCCTCGTTGCCGTCGAGCATCAACAGGGGATGGTCGTCAAAGGCGGTGGTGCCGGGGACGCTGTATTGGTCGCCGTCGCCCAGATAGAGCGGGGCGTTGCCGCCGCACAGGCGGGAGAGGAACCCGGAACGGCGACGCACCCGCACCAGCACGTTACTAAACCCGAAGACGCCTTCGAAGGGACGCGCGGCCGCGAAGAGGGAGAGGGGTCGCGCCCGTTGCGGGTTCACGAGGACGGGTTCGGCGTCAAACCCTGCGGCGCGGAGCATGGTCGCGAGGAGAATACCGCGGTCGGCGCTATGTCCGTAGCCCTCGGCGAGGGTCTGATCGGCGGAGGTGAGCGCCTGATCGGGCGGGAGGGAGGTGAACGTGGGGCCGGCGAATCGAACGGTTCGCAGCACGAAGTCGCGGATGGCGCGGATGGCATCTTCGGGAGACCCCGCTGTGCGGGCGATGGCCCGCCCCTGGGACGCGGCTGCCGATTGGCCCCGCATGGCGCGGGCGAAGGCGGCGCGGGTTTCGGCGAGTCCGTCATCGGGAGCGCCGGCCGCGGCGAGAAGGGTCGGATTGAAGGCCCACCAGGGCGGCAGCGCGGGTTCACGGACGGTTGCGGACTGGGGGCCGCAGATCCACCGCCGGATGGTGCGGCCTCCCTCCTCGTACACGGTGGCGACGATCGCGCTGGCCTCGAAGGTTCGGGTGTCGAAGGCGATGCCGGGGGGCGCGGCGATCTCAATCGTCTCGCGAGTGACGGGGTCAAAGCCGCCGAACGTGGCACAGATCGAAAAACGGGGGGCGTCGCGTTGGGTCATCCGGGTCACGGCGGTGATGACGCTGCCGGTCTCGACGCCGGGGAGGTTGACGACCAGGGATTTCGCGGCGGGGTAGCGGGGGGCGCTGCCGACCCAGGGCGCATCCATGCGGTTGATCTCCTTGTCGCTGACCGTGAACACCGCGCCGTTAGCATTCGAGACGGTGGCGCTGACCAGTTCGGCGGTCTGCCAGGCGGGCGTGTAGCCGATCATTAGCTCGGACCCGTTCTTCTTGCCGGCATAGGTGAGGATCTGCGTGACGCGCGTCTCGGTGCGGGTCCACGTGTGGGGATCTTCGAGGTCATAACGGGTGACGACATCCAGCACGCGCACATCGGGCTTGGCCGGGCCGCCCGTGGCGGCGAACGCCGGACGCCGCCGCGCGGCAACCTCCATCTCCTGGAGCGAGGCGCGGAGATCGCCGTATTCGGCCGGGGTGAATTCGGGCTGTTCGATCCGGAAGGTCAGCGCGCCGGTGAGTCGTTCGCCATCGGCGGCGGTGTCGAGGATGAAACGGACCCCCGAGCGGTCGAAGCGAGTCGGCTCGGGGATGCGCAAAGGCGCGCCGAGGGCGTCGCGCACACGGATCGAGACCGTCTCCTCAACACCACAGGCGATGCCGGTCTCGAGGATATAGTTCCGCTCCCGGAGGCCGGTGGGGCCGACGATGAAGTTGACGTACCCGAGTGACGTGCCGAGCCACGGCAGGCTGGCGAGGTCGACGCCGTCACCGCGGATCGGCCAGTCGAGCACGCGGCAGGTGAGGCGGACGGTCAGGGGTTGTGCCGTGTCACGGAGATCTTCGGGGCGGATGACACAGTCGAGGAGCTCGGCCCCGGCGAGACGGCCTTTGAGGACACCTTCGAAGAAGGTGCGGCGCGCGTCGGGCGTTTGGCGGACGAGATGGTTGCGATAGGCGGTGTCGTTGATGCCATCGAAGCGGAGCTGGGAGCGGAGGATGAGGGTGCCCGAGGCGTCGGCCTCGCCTTCAGACGCGATGTGGAGCAGGTTGCTGGCGGCGGGGATGACGGGCGAGACGCGGAGCGGGTCGCCTGCGGGCGTGGCGGCGAGGAAGCTGCGGTTGCAGAGGTAGGACGGGAGGAGGTCGCGGCTGTTTTCGTCGGTGGGGTCCATCAGAATATAGGGGGCGTCAGGGGTGGCAGGCTCGCGCGCGGCGGCGACGATGGCATGGTTGAAATAGGGGAGCGGAACGTCGGGATCGAGCTTGGCGCCGGCGTGGATCAGGACGGGGAACGCCTCGATGCCGTCGAGGCGCAAGAGGGCCACGAGAAGGGCGGCCTTGTCGCGGCAGACGCCGTAGCGGTTGGTAAAGGTCATGGAGACGTCGTGCGGCTCGTACCCCGGCGCGACCGCCTCGTCGGTGATTCCCATGTAACGGATCTGCTGCGAGACAAAGGTGAAGAGACGGCGGATCCGTTCATCGCGCGAATCGGCCCCGTCGGTGATCCGGGCGACCGTCTCGGCCATGGCGGGAACGGTGGCGTCGAGACGCGGCTGGCACAGGTCCCAATACCAACGGGAGACCGCAGGCCAGTCGGCGTGGGTGCTGAGCAAGAGCCGTTGCACCTGCGTGTGCAGCGGAGGCATGTCGGGTTCCTCGAACATGCGGGGAACATCGCGAACGGACCAGCGGTGGCGGGTGCGGCCGTCGGGGAGCGTTTCGGAGGTGGCGGCGACCGTGTTGGACACCGGGGATCGGAGCATCCGGTGGAGGAGCGGCAATTCGGGCGGAGCCGATACCTCATAGTCAAGCGCGAGGATGGGCGAGGTGTATTCGAAGACCGAATAATCCGACCAGGCATTGGCAACCTGAGCCTTGTAGGTCTTGCGCTGGGTCAGGATATGGCAGGTGTCGCCGACCTCGAGGCCGGGGACCGTCAGCGACAGGATCTTGTTATTCGGATCGTAAATGTTGGCGCCCATCTGGCCGGATTCGATCATGACGCGGCTCTGGCGCGCCACATCCACGGGGATCATCCGGCCGTCGGGCTTGTAGATTTCGGCGCGGGCGACGGTGGCCGTGCCGTAGGAGACACAGAAGAAGACGGAGCGCGTGCCGACCTCACGACGGCCTTTCTCGGTCAGAATGGTAACATACTCGTCGTCCCAGGCCTCGGAGGTGCCGTCGGGGTTGTACCGTTCATGGATCAGGTTGTAGGTGAGCACCGTGTCGGCGTCGGGAAAGCGCTCGCGCGTCACGGCGGACGCCCCGGCGACCACGGAGGCGGGGTCAGGCAACAACGGTTCAGACCGGACGGCGGCCGTCACGAACAAAAACAGGGCGATCAATACGGCTGGCGAGTGTGTATTCATGGGACTCTCGGAGTGGCTTTGGCTTATTACCGGCAGGGATCAGCACCGGACACAACACTATACGCGCACTTGCGGCAAAAGTGAACCCCCACCTATGAACACCCCCTGTTAATAACTTTATTTATTTTTGTTCGATTTTCCACTTGCGCAGCCTTACCCGATCATGTTAGATTATCTT
>CAZOJL010000013.1:0-38408 GCA_964580075.1 uncultured Akkermansia sp.
TACCGATCCCGACCCCGACGCCGATGGTCCCATCTCCAAAATGAGAATTGCTGGTTTTTGATTGAGTGTTACGCTGCTAACAGGTATGATGGCCGGCACTTTCGGTAGACATCCGATTTTTCGGTAACGAAGGGGGGGGGTTGTGGCGGCGGAAGAGATTGATGTCGCATATGTCGCGCAACTGGCGACGATCCGGCTGACGGACGAAGAAAAGCGGTTGTTTCAGCGCCAGATACCGGTGATTCTGGCGTATATGAACAAACTGCGAAGCCTCGATGTGACGGGGATCGAACCGACGTCGCACGGGCAGCCGGTCTACAACGTCCTGCGCGACGATGTGCCCGAACCGGGTTTGGATGCTGAGCGGGTGCTGGCCAATGCGCCGTCCCGCTTGGGCGCTGCGTTCAAGGTGCCGCGGATCATGGAAAGCTGATCCCGGCTGACAGGAGTTTCAAACGGATGGATATTGGGTCTATGACCGTTCGGGCGGCGGTTGACGGACTACGCGCGCGGCAGTTCTCGTCGGTCGAACTGACGCGCGCCGTCTTGGACGCCATCAGCGCCGGTGACGGGGTGATCGGCGCGTATACCTGGGTAGACGCGGCAGACGCCCTGAAGCAGGCCGCCGCCGCCGATGCGGCGCGCGCGGCCGGGGCGACCGGGTTGCTGCTGGGCGTCCCGCTGGCCATCAAGGACATCCTCAACGTGGAGGGCCAGCCGTGCACCTGTGCATCGAAGATCCTGACCGGCTACACCTCCCCCTATGACGCCACGGTGATCGCCCGGCTCCGGGCGGCGGGCGCCGTATTCGCGGGACGGACGAATCTCGATGAATTTGCCATGGGGTCGACCACGGAAAATTCCGCGCTCCAGGTGACGCGCAACCCGGCCGCACCGGATCGCGTGCCGGGCGGTTCGAGTGGCGGATCGGCGGCGGCCGTGGCCGGCGGCATGGCTCTGGCGGCGCTGGGGACCGACACCGGCGGCTCGATCCGGCAGCCCGCCTCCTTTTGCGGCTGCGTCGGGCTGAAGCCCTCCTACGGCCGTGTTTCGCGCTACGGACTGGTGGCGTTCGCGTCGTCGCTCGACCAGATCGGCCCGATGACGAAAACGGTGGAGGACGCGGCGCTGCTGCTGCGGGTGATGGCCGGCCGCGATCCGCATGACGCGACCTCGCTGGACCGCGACGTGCCGGACTACACCGCCGCGCTCACCGGTGATTTGAAGGGGCTGCGTCTCGGCCTGCCCCGGGAGTATTTCGTCGCCGGTCTCGATCCCGAGGTGGCCCGGCGGGTTCAGGAGGCGGTTGCGCGCTGCCGGCAGTGCGGCGCGGAGATCGTCGACGTGAGCCTGCCACACACCGAATACGCCGTGGCGACATACTACATTCTCGCCTCCGCCGAGGCCTCGACCAATCTGGCGCGATTCGACGGCGTTCGCTACGGGCACCGCAGCGCGGTTCCCGCCACCACGCCCATCGAGATGTACCTCAACACTCGGGCCGAGGGGTTCGGGCTCGAAGTCAAGCGACGCATCATTCTCGGAACATACGTGCTCAGCAGCGGCTATTACGACGCCTATTACTCGCACGCCCAGCGCGTGCGGACCCTCATCCGGCGTGATTTCGAGGAGGCGTTCAAGCGGTGTGATGCGCTGCTGACCCCCGTCTCCCCCGATCCCGCCTATCGCATCGGCGAGACGGCGGACGATCCCTTGAAGGCTTACCTGATCGACATCTTTACGGTTACGGCCAACCTGGCCGGTATTTGCGGGCTCGCGGTTCCCTGCGGCACGACGGATGCGGGGTTGCCCGTGGGCGTCCAAGTGCTCGCACCCGCTTTCGCGGAGGGGACGTTGATGCGGATAGGCCATGCCTATGAACGCGCGCGGGAGGTGCGGCCATGAGACCGACGTACCGTGTTTCCATCGGCTTGGAGGTGCACGTCCAGCTCACGACGCGCACCAAGCTGTTCTGCGGGTGTACGACCTCGTTTGGCGCGACTCCCAATACCTGCGTCTGCCCGGTGTGCCTCGGGTATCCCGGCGCGATGCCGGTCATGAACCGGGAGGCGGTGCGGCTGACGCTGGTCAGCGGCCTGATGCTGGGGTGTTCGATCAACACCTTCAGCACGTTTGACCGGAAGAGTTACTTCTATCCGGACATGCCCAAAAACTACCAGATTTCACAATTCGACAAGCCGTTGTGCCTGGAGGGCGGGGTCGACATTCCGCTGCCGGACGACGGCGGGAGACGCATTCGCCTGGTTCGGATCCACCTGGAAGAGGATGTCGCGAAAAGCACGCACGAGGCCGGCTGGAGCGGTGTCGATTTCAATCGCGCCGGCACCCCGCTGATGGAGATCGTGACGCAGCCCGACATGACATCGGCGGATGAGGCATCCGCGTTTCTGACGGCGTTGCGGCAGATCCTCCTGTATGTCGAAGTCAGCGCGTGCAACCTGGAGGAAGGAAACATGCGGTGCGACGTGAATGTCAGCATCCGTCCGCCGGGGCAGGATCCGTTGGGAACCAAGGTCGAGATCAAGAACATGAACACCGTCTCCGGCGTGCACGACGCCCTGCAATACGAGATTGCGCGGCAGTCGGAGGTGCTTGACGCCGGCGGCCGGATCGTCCAGGAGACGCGGCGCTGGGATCCGGACAACGGCGTGACCGTCGTGATGCGCACCAAGGAAGATGCCCATGACTACCGTTATTTCCCGGAGCCCGACCTGTTGCCCGTCGTGACGGCCGCGGATCAGATCGAGGCGTTACGCCGATCGCTGCCGGAACTACCCGCCGTGCGGCGTGAACGGCTGGCCCGGCAGTATGGCATTCCCGGTTACGATGCGGCGGTGCTCGCGGCCGACCGGGTTCTGGCCGATTTTTTCGAGGCGGTTGCCCACCGGTGCGGGGCGGGCAAGACGGCATCCAACTGGATCATGACCGACGTGTTGCGGCTCGTAGCCGCCCACGGGACACCCGTCCAGGCGTGTGCGCTGACCCCGGATGCGCTGGCCGAATTGATCGGGCTCGTGGACGCCCGCACGATCAATGCCCTCACGGCCAAGGCGTTGTTGGAAGAGCTCTTTCTGGCCGGGGGCAGTCCGACGGAACAGGTTCGCGCGCGCGGGCTGGCCCAAGTCACCGATACGGGCGCGCTGGACGCGTGGGTTGACGCGGTCATGCAGGCCAACCCGAAGACGGTTGCGGACTGGCGGGCGGGCAAACAGGCGGCCGCCGGTTTTCTGGTCGGGCAGGTCATGAAACGAAGCCACGGGAAAGCCGACCCCAAGGTGGTCGGCCGGTTGGTCGCGGAACGACTGGCGCAACAGAACGGCTGACGCAACACGACTCCGGCTGCGGAGCTGTTCGGGAGGATCAACGTGACATCGAACGATGATTATGTGCTGCAATTGCTGCAGGAACAGCGCGTGGTTACCCCGGAACAGGTTGATACCGCTGCGGTCTCCCTTCGTCAGGAGGGCGAAACGACCGTTGACGTCCTGCTGCACATGGGCATTATTACCGAGGCCGACACCCTCACCCGGATCGCCACGCTCTTTGGCATGGAGGTGGTCCATCTGGTTCCGGCAGAACTCGACGTGACCATTCGCGACAGCTTTCCCGCCGAAACAGCCCGGAAATACGGCGTTTTGCCGCTTTACAAGACGGGCGACACCCTGACACTGGCGATCAGCGATCCGATGAATTACGACACGATCGACACCCTGAGTTACCTGCTCAAGTGCCCGATCGAAAGCGTGGTGGCCTCGCGCGGTGATATCCGTGCCGCGCTGGACACGCTGTATCCCCCGGAAAACGACATGCAGTCTCTCCTCGGGCAGATGTCGGAAAACGATGTGGACGTGACGCAGATCCACGAAGGCGCGGAAGGCGATGCCAGTGACGCCGACGCGCCCGTCATCAAACTCGTCAACATGATCATCGTGGATGCGTGCAACCGGCTCGCGTCCGACATCCATCTCGAACCGATGGAAAAGCATTTCAGGGTGCGGTTCCGGATTGACGGGGCGTTGCACGAGATCAAGAGCCCCACCAAGAAACTGCAAGGGGCGATTATACAGCGGCTCAAAATCATGGCCGGAATGAAGATCTCCGAGAAACGGATACCCCAGGACGGACGTATCGACGTGCCCTTCCGCGGCCGTAGCCTCGATTTGCGCGTTTCCTGTGTGCCGACCAATCACGGCGAGAGCATCGTGATGCGTATCCTGGACAAACAGAGCCTTGTCCTCGGGTTGCCGCAACTGGGATTTTTGGCCGACGACCAGCAGCAGTTTGAAGAGCTGATCAAACGCCCCCACGGCGTGTTGCTGGTGACCGGCCCCACCGGTTCGGGAAAGACCACCACGCTCTACGCCTGCCTGGGCCAGATCAACCGGCCGGATCGGAAGATCATCACCGTCGAGAACCCGATCGAATACCTGATGACAGGCGTCAACCAGGTGCAGATTCTGGAGGACATCGGCCTGACGTTCTCACTCGCCTTGCGATCCATCCTGCGCCAGGCGCCGAACGTCGTCATGATCGGTGAAATTCGCGATCGGGAGACGGCCGACATCGCCATGGAGGCGGCGTTGACCGGCCATCTGGTGTTCAGCACGCTTCACACCAATGATGCCCCCAGCGCCGTGACGCGCCTGCTGGACCTGGGCGTCAAGCCGTATCTGGTGGCTTCGGCGCTTCAAGCGGCCATGGCGCAGCGCCTGGTCCGGTGTGTGTGCAAATTGTGCGGCGAATCCCACACCATGACGGAAAAAGAGCGGAAAATGCTCGGCCCCCTGGCGAAGGGGTTGGAAGGGGCCGATCTGCGGCACGGCCACGGGTGTCCCGCCTGTTCTTTGAGCGGGTATAAGGGGCGCAAGGGGATATTCGAGGTCTTTATTGTGGATGACGTGATCCAACGGATGATTTTCGACCATCAGTCCGCACTCGGTCTCAGGCAGCGCGCCCGCGAAATGGGCATGCGGACGTTGCGGGAGGACGGTCTGTTGAAGGTTGTCTCGGGCATGACGACGATTGAAGAGGTGCTCAAAGCCACCATGGGGGATGCGGACTAATGAACAACGAAAACATCGATGTTAACGCACTCATGCAACTGACGATTGATGAGAATGGGTCGGATCTTCACGTGCGTGTCGGCGCACCGCCCATCGTGCGCATACACGGGGCGCTGGTCCCGCTGGAACTGCCGCTGTTGACGCCGGAAGACACGACGAACTTCATGAAGCACATTGCCACAGAGGCCCAGCAGCGCAGCGTCCACGAGGACTGCGGCGTCGACTTTGGGATGAGTTTCGGCGACCAGGGGCGGTTCCGCGTGAGCATCTTTCGCGAGCGGGGCAATATCGGCATCGTGATGCGGTTGCTACCGACCAAGCTGTTGACCTTGAAACAAATCGGCTTGCCGGAGCAGGTCAAGGAATTGCTGTATAAACCCCGCGGCCTGATCCTGGTCACCGGTCCCACCGGTTCGGGGAAAACGACCACGCTCGCAAGCATGCTCAACATCATTAACGACACGCGCGATTGCCACATCATCACGGTGGAGGATCCCATTGAGTACTATCACTATCACAAAAAGTCGATTGTGACCCAGCGCGAAATCGGGTCGGATGTTCCCAATTTCGCCGAGGCCCTGCGTCGGGCGTTGCGTCAGGACCCGGACGTCATTCTCGTCGGTGAAATGCGCGATCTCGAAACCATGCGGGCCGCCATCGCCGCTGCCGAAACCGGACATCTCGTCTTCGCCACACTCCACACGACGGGCGCGGCGCCCACCGTTGACCGCATTGTCGACGCCTTTCCCACCAACGAGCAGGAAGAGGTGCGGACGCAACTGGCGGTCAGCATCGTCGCCGTCATTTCCCAATTGCTGCTCCCGCGCGCGGACAAGCCGGGTCGCATCGCCGCATTCGAGGTAATGATCTCGACGCCGTCCATTCGTTCGCGGATCCGCGATAACAAAACGTTCCAGATCGCATCCGACATCCAGACCGGAACCAAATACGGCATGAAAACGCTTGATTCCCACCTGCTCGAACTCTATCTGGGCGGTAAAATCCACTATGATGATCTGGTGACCAAGTCGCAAGATCCCGATACGTTGGTCGCAAAGTTGAAAAAAGACTTGGAAGCCCAGGAGCGCTGACATGAGTGGACATCTCCCGTTTGACCCCGTTCTCGACCTGGCCATTGCCAATGGCTTGGTGGATGAGCAGCAAGCGCAGGACTTGCGCGAGGAACAAACGCGTTCCGGGAAACCGGTACGGCGACTGCTGCTTGACAGCGGGTTTGTCAGCGAAGAACATCTGTTGGGCATGATGGCCGTCTATCAGGGGTGCGAGGTCGTCGATCTGACCCAGATGTCGATTCCCCAGACGGTGATCAATTGCGTTCCGGCCAGCGTGGCGCGCATGTACAACGTCATACCGACCCACACGGGAATCGGTGCGGTGACATTGGCCACCTCGACGATCATCGACCCGCACGCGATGGATGAGATCATGTTCGTCCTGGCCAAAGACGTCTCCTTCGTGATGGCCCGTGAAGGCGATATTCAGGATCGCGTTACCGAATATTACGGGGATGAAAGCGTAACCGTCGCGGATCTCTTGAACAGCCTGGAAGGCGAGATTGGGCGTGATCCCACGCTGGCCGTCAGCGAGGAAGTTGACGAAAAAGGGATGGAAGCCGCCGCAAGCGCCGCGCCGATCGTCCGGTTCGTCCATCTGGTCCTGTATAACGCGGTGATGGCCCGGGCTTCCGACATCCATTTCGAGCCGTTCGAGAAAGAATTCCGCATTCGCTACCGGGTGGATGGCGCGCTCTATGAGATGTCGCCGCCACCCCGGCGCATGGCCACGCCGATCATTTCGCGCATCAAAGTCATGTCCGGGCTGAATATCGCCGAGCGCCGCATGCCGCAGGACGGGCGGATCGCCATCACGGTTGCAGGCCGCCATATCGATCTGCGCGTCTCCTGCCTGCCGACCCGTTTTGGCGAAAGCGTGGTGCTGCGCGTCCTGGATCAAAGCGTGGTCGCCCTGAACCTGGACACCCTCGGCATGCCGGAAGATGTTCTGGACGACATCTTGATCGACATCGAAAAACCCAACGGAATCTTCATCGCGACCGGGCCGACAGGTTCGGGGAAAACCACCACGCTGTATGCCTGCCTGCGGCGGATCAACACCCCCGACCAGAAACTGCTGACGGCAGAGGAACCGGTCGAATACGATATTGACGGCATTATCCAGGTGCCCATCAATCCACTGACGGGCAACACGTTTCCCATTGTGTTGCGCGCGTTTCTGCGCCAGGATCCCGATGTGATGATGATCGGTGAAATCCGCGATCTGGAAACCGCCAAAATCGCCGTTGAAGCCTCGTTGACGGGACACCTGGTTTTCAGCACGTTGCACACGAACGATGCCTCCGGCGCGGTCACGCGCCTGATCGACATGGAGGTCGAACCGTTCCTGATCGCATCGACGCTGGAGGCGGTTCTGGGACAGCGGTTGGTGCGCACGATCTGCCTGAATTGCAAGGAGCCCTACGAACCCGACGACGAAACGCTTCGCAGCATGGATCTGACCCGGCAGGACGTCGGCTCGCGCCCGTTTTATTATGGGCGGGGATGCCAGCTCTGCAACGGAACGGGCTACAAGGGGCGAAAGGGCGTCTACGAGTATCTGCGGATGTCGAATGACATCCGCGAACTGGTCAATCTGCGCAAACCCACCCTCTTCCTGCGTGAACGGGCGCGCGCGCTGGGGATGCGCACCATGCGTGAGGATGGCATTCGAAATGTGCTGGATGGCTACACGACGGTGGACGAAATCCGCCTCTATACGTAATCGAACGGAGCGTTTGTCTTTATGGAAAATGTAGTGATTGTCGGGAGCGGGCCCGCGGGGTTGACGGCGGCCATCTATTGCGCGCGGGCGAACCTGCAGCCGGTGGTGATCGAGGGTCAGCAGCCAGGCGGACAACTGACACAGACGACGGATGTCGAAAACTACCCGGGATTCGAAGCGGCCATCGGGGGCTTTGAGCTGGTGATGGCCATGCGCAAGCAGGCCGATCGGATGGGCTCCCGGTTTCTGATGGATCAGGTCAGCGCGTGCGATTTCACTCGGGATGTCAAGCGGCTGACGTTGGAAGCGAACGGCGAACAGCTCGCACGCACGGTGATACTCGCCACCGGGGCCGCCGCCCGCTATCTGGGCCTGCCTGCCGAACAGGCGCTGATCGGACACGGTGTCTCGGGATGCGCCACGTGCGACGGCGCGTTCTTCCGCGACCAGGA
Source organism: uncultured Akkermansia sp. (assembly GCA_964580075.1). Classification (GTDB taxonomy): domain Bacteria; phylum Verrucomicrobiota; class Kiritimatiellia; order RFP12; family JAAYNR01; genus VGWG01. The sequence continues at coordinate 8,336 of CAZOJL010000013.1, forward strand.
TGTGGCCGTGGTGGGCGGGGGCGACACCGCCATGGAAGATGCGCTGTATCTGTCCCGGATCGTCAAGACCGTTTCACTGATCCACCGGCGTCACGAATTCCGCGCGTCCAAGGTCATGGTGGATCGCGTGTTGGCAACGCCCAACATCCGGGTTGTCTGGGATAGCATCGTGGAGGATGTGCGCGATCCGCAGCAGCAGCAAGTCACCGCCGTGGGGGTGCGCCACGTCCACACCGGCGAACGGCGCGAACTACCGGTTTCCGGTCTGTTTATCGCCATCGGTCACACGCCCAATACGGGGCCGTTCCGCGCGGCAGTCGCGTGTGACGCCGCCGGATATATCGTGACCACCCAGACCCGGACCTCTGCAGCGGGCGTGTTCGCGGCCGGTGATGTGCAGGACCGCGTCTACCGCCAGGCCGTCACGGCGGCGGGAACCGGTTGCATGGCGGCGTTGGAAGTCGAGCGTTACCTGGCTGCGAAGGGATGAGGCCTATGACCGTCGACCTGAATCGTGTCTATTCGCGGCGGGAAGCGTATCGACGTCTCTACCAGTATGCCCGACGGTACCGGGTGATGCTGGCCATCGGCATGCTGACCGCCATGCTTGCCGGAGGCACCCTGTTTGGCGTTTTGCAGTTGCTGCCGATGGCCATGGAGCACCTGGGGCTGAGCCCCACACGCGCGTTGAGTCAGCAGACCGAACCCGCACCGTCTGCCAATCCGGAGGCCCCGCAAGATCGGGGGCTCAATCGCCCATTGGCCGGCAAGACCTCCTCGCTGTACAAGCATTACGGCCGGATCAAGGCGTATGCGGATCGCTACCATATCCCGTTGGAAACACCCGACGGACGTTTTACCTGGCAATTTCTCGCGATTATCTTCACGGCCCTGCCTGTGATCCTGCTGATCCGGGTGATCCTGGTGTTCGCCAATCACTATTGCCTGCGCTGGACGGGCGCGCGCGTGGTGCGAGACCTGCGTAACGATATGTTCGACCATCTGCAGCAACAGTCGCTGCAATTCTTCAGCAAAATCGAAGTCGGCCAACTGATCAGCCGGTGCACCAACGATACCATGACGGTGGATATGTTACTGTCCGTGACCGTTGCCGAAGCGTTGCGCGCACCCTTCGAGATCCTTTTTCCCTCCGCGTTTATCATCTATTTCGCGATCAAACAGGACATGGTAGGCATGCTCCTTGTCGCCGTGCTCGTGCTGCCGTTATGCATGATTCCCCTGTTTAAGCTCGGCCAACGCGTGCGGAAATGGTCGCGCCGCCATATGGAACGGCTTTCCGTAATCACCCAACGGATGCATGAAAACCTGACGGGAATCCGCGTCGTCAAAGCCTATCATACCGAAACGATGGAATCGGAGCGGTTTCGCGAGGTCAACCGCCAGCAATTCAAGATGGTGATTCGCGGCGTGCGCGCCGAGTTGTTGATCACGCCCGCCATGGAGGCCGTCAACATGCTGATCTTTGCTGTCTTTCTGGTGTATGCCTACGCCAAGGGGATGAACCTCCTCACCATGGTGCCCATTGGCGCCGCTTTCCTGTTCTTGTACAAGCCGATGAAACAACTTGGCAAAATGCAGGCTGCGGTCGAACGGAGCCACGCGGCACTGAATCGGATCTTTTCCCTGCTGGACTCTGAAGCCAAACTGCCCGAAGCGGAGCATCCGGTCGCCAAACGCGATTTTGAACGATCCGTTGAATTCCGAACCGTTGCATTTCGCTACGCCGAGACCGGTGAACCGGTGATTCACGGTGCTGATTTCACGATTGAGCGGGGCCAGATGGTCGCCGTGGTCGGCGCGACCGGTTCCGGAAAATCCACGCTGGCGAATCTGCTGGCGCGCTTTTATGACCCGGTATCCGGCAGCGTACTCATGGATGGGATCGATTTGCGGGAGATCGCCATCGGCGATGTGCGCGGGTTGATCGGCGTCGTCACGCAGGAAACGATCTTGTTTAATGACACCATTGGCAACAATATCGCCTATGGATCGCCGACGGCGACACGGGAACAGATCGCCGAAGCCGCCTCCCTGGCGAATGCAGACGCCTTCATCGTCGCGCATCCAGACGGGTATGAACGGGTCGTCGGCGACAAGGGATTCGTTCTGAGCGGCGGCGAACGGCAGCGCGTGGCGATCGCCCGCGCTATCCTCCGCAATTCGCCCATCCTGATTCTGGACGAAGCGACGAGCGCGCTCGACACCATCACCGAACGACTTGTGCAGGATGCGCTCAATCACCTGATGGCAAACCGCACGGTTTTCGTGATCGCCCACCGGTTGAGCACCATTCGCAAGGCCAACCTGATCCTCGTGCTCGACAAGGGACGGATCGTCGAACGCGGATCGCACGATGAATTGTTTCAGGCGGCCGGCCCCTATCGCAGGCTCTGCGAAATGCAGTCGTCGGACCAGAAATCCTAACCGTCATGCACACCTCCGACTTCGACTACGCGCTGCCGCCCGAGTTGATCGCGCAAGAGCCGCTCCCCGAACGCGGCGCGTCGCGTTTGATGGTCCTGGACGTCGGCACCGGCGCAATCGCCCATCGCCAGATTGCCGCGTTGCCCGATTACCTCCGGGCCGGCGACCTCCTGGTGCTGAACGATACCCGGGTGTTCCCCGCCCGATTGGCGGGCCGATGGGCGGATACCGGCGGCGCGGTGGAATTTCTGCTGCTCGAACGAGAGGGCGCCGACGACGCGCACTGGCGCGTGCTCGTCGGTTCCGGCAGACGGGCGCGACCGGGCTTGCGTGCGGTTTTCGGGGACGGCGCGCTGACCGCCGGGATCGTGGCGCGTCGCGAAGACGGACACGTCTCCGTTGCCTTCGACTTGCACGAGCCGCTTGCGCCGCTCCTCGACCGCTTCGGCACCACGCCCCTGCCGCCCTACATTCATCGCAAAACCCACGATGACGCCCAGCGTCGCCTCGATCGCGAACGGTATCAAACGGTCTACGCACGGGAAGAAGGCGCCGTGGCGGCGCCCACGGCCGGGCTTCACCTCACCGAATCTCTGCTGGAGCAGATCAGAAACCGGGGCATCACCTGTGCAACCGTGACGCTCCATGTCGGAATCGGGACCTTCCGGCCGGTCACGGCCGCGTCCGTTGAAGACCACCGAATGGACGCCGAGCGTTACCGTGTGCCCGCCGAAACGGCAGACGCGATCCGAGCGTGCCGGGCACGCGGCGGCCGGGTTGTGGCGGTCGGTTCGACGTCCGTCCGTACGCTCGAAACTGTCGCGGCCGCGCATGACGGCAAGATCGAAGCCTGCTCCGGACGCAGCTCCCTCTTCATCTATCCGCCCTACCCCTTCCGCGTCGTCGACGCCATGCTGACCAATTTCCATCTGCCACGATCAACCTTGCTGATGATGGTTTCGGCATTTGCCGGTCAAGTCCCTGTCATGAACGCCTATGCCGCCGCCATCGCCGCGCGCTACCGCTTTTTCAGCTACGGCGACGGCATGTTGCTGACCCGTGAAAAGGATTAAAATTATGATGCGTTTGCCCGGTGAATTGTGCTTGCCTAATTTGGAAAAGGATGACAATATTTCTTTTCGGGCTCATTTGGGATTTTGGAAAGGAGCGTGTTATGACGTGGTCGCATAGGACTTTCAGGGCGGTGATCGTACTGGTCTGCGGATTGATGCTGGGAGTGGGAGGCGCATGGGCGCAGGAGGCCAAGACAGCCGCGGCGGTTGTGCCAGCCGCTGCCGCCAAGGATGCGGCGGTGAATGATGCCAAGGGCCAAGCGGCGCTGGCCGACCAGAAGGATGTTGAGGATGATGAGGACGCTCAGACCAACGCCGTGGTTGAGTCGCCGTCGGCACCGGTGGCGGGGTTGCGGATCGAGAATGTGTCGGTGGAGCCGCGCGACGCGAAGACGGCGACGGTGGCGTTTGACATCGCCTGGACGAACTCCTGGCGCTGGGGGAACTTCTTCGACGCCGCGTGGGTGTTCTTCAAGGTCAAGCCCGAGGGCGCGACCGAGTGGCAGCATCTTCGGTTGGCTGCGGACAACGTGCTGAGCCCGACCGGATATAGCCAGGAGAAGGATGGTACGCCGCTGGAGTTCGTTGTGCCGGGAGGCGACGAGGGGTTCACGGGATTGATCGTGCGGCGTGCTGGGGACGGTCTCGGCCTCGTAAATGCGCGGCGCGTGACGGCGGTCTGGGATCTCGCGGCGACAAAGGGAGTCACACAGGACAGCGCGGGCAAAGCGCAGATCCGGGCTGTTGGAATCGAGCTGGTCTACATTCCCGAAGGGGCCTTCTACGTCGGCCGCGGCAACGGCCCGATGGCGCCGTATGCCGGTAAAGGATATGGCGGGATGGAGATAAACTGGCTGTACAAGCACAACGGGAGGCCCTCGAATACGGCCGTTCCTCTGCCGTTCAAGTTCAACATCGGCGACCTTTACATCTGGGGCGTCGGCGTGACGAAGGCGGATCCTCCGCCGTACCGGATCGAGAGCGAGGCCGCGATTGCGACCGGCAAGAAGAAGGGGGCGCTCTGGGCCGTGGACATGGCACCGGAGGACGGCGGCGAGATTTCGGCGGCATTTCCCAAGGGCTACGCGGCGTTTTACTCCATGAAGCACGCCTATCCGACCGCCGCTCAGTATGCGGAGTTTCTCAACACGTTGACCGAAGCGCAGGCGAAGCCGCGCTTCTACGAGAACGGGCATGGGATGGCGATCAAGCGATCAGGCGTTTCTCCGAACTTCACGTACAGTGCGCCCGATCCCGACGCAAAAACGCCTTGGATGTCCTTTACGGACGGAGCGATCTTCGCCGCTTGGGCCGGGTTGCGGCCGATGACGGAACTGGAATTCGAAAAGATCTGCCGCGGCCCGCGGCCGGCCATACCGAACGACGCGACCCCGTCGTGCTGGGGCGTACAGGATGTCGTGGTGATGAGCATCTATGAACGGCCGGTTTCGATCGGCAACGCGGTGGGGCGCGCCTTCAAGGGCACCCATGGCCGCGGCGCGCCGGAACTGCCCGCCGACTGGCCGCCGGATATTCGCGGTGCCATACTGCGCGGCGACTATTTCTTTGCCGGCGGTCACCAGCCCGGCCACCTGCTCACCGGCGGGCGCGCGCCCGCAGTGTACGGGAATGCCGACCGGCATGGCGGCTATTCCACCGCCGGGGGGCCCAACTTCGCATGGACATTCGCCGGCTGGCGCGGCGCGCGCACGGCTCCCGCGGGCGACACGGCCGTGGGACCCATCACCGGCGAGTTGGACCTGGAGTTGAAACAGCCGGCCAAGCTGGCCAAACCCTTCCAACTGGATGGATCGCTGGACGAGTGGGCGGATGTCCAGCCCGTAGCGGTCGCAACCACCGCAGCGTACGTCTATCCGGTGTATGAGCGCTTCCCCGGCGTCTTCACGTTCAGCCCATGGCGCGGCTCCGCCGATTTCAGCGCCAAGGCGTGGCTGGCCACGGACGGCGACGCGCTCTTGGTCGCCGCCGAAGTAACCGACGATAAACATCTGAACGAGCAGGCCGGCAAGGAGATCTACAACGGCGATGCCATGCAGATCGGCTTGGTGAACGCGGCCGGCATCCAGTGGAACGTGGGCGCTGCCCTGGCGGCCAAGGGCGTCGAGTTTCAGCAGTGGGATGGCCCCAACGAAGCGCTGCTCAAGAGCGCCAAATACGCTGTCACGCGCGACGATGCGGCCGGCGTCACCCGCTACGAATTCCGCCTGTCGCTGGCCGACTTCGGGGTGGGGCCTGGGCAGGAGTGCAGCTTCTATTTCATCTTCTTTGACGCCGACGGTTTTCTCGACTGGCAGAAGAAGCCCGTCGTACACCGGATTCACTGGGTTCCCGAGCGGACCGAGCCGTTCGTGCGACGGAATTACCCGAAATTTGTGATTGGGGAGTGAGGCAGGAGACAGGATTGGTGGACAGGAGAATGCGATCATGAGCATACCCTACGGATATCGAAAGCAGTGGATGCCGGCATGCGTCACGGCTGTGCTGCTTTGCTCCTCCGTTTGTGCCCGGGCGCAGGTGATGGTTCCCGTGCAACAGCCGCGGCTGAGTCCGGCCGGGTGCCATGCTCATTTCACGGACATCACGATCGTGGCACGCGATGAGAAGACCGCCATCATCCAGTTCGACATCGCATGGTCCGGTTCCTGGCGTCACGATGTCAACCACGACGCGGTGTGGGTTTTCTTTAAGGCGCGGCTCGACGGCCAGACGGAGTGGAAACCGGTCCGGCTGGCGGCCGACAAAGTGCTGAATCCGATGGGGTACGGACAGAAGGATGGCCTCACGCTGGATTTCATGGTGCCCGCCGGCGACGACGGCTTTGCAGGCCTGTTCGTGCGGCGCGCGGATCACGGCATGGGCAACGTAGACGCCACCGGCCTGACGGCGATCTGGGACCTGACGGCTCTGCCGGAGATCAAGAAGGACACGAAGGTGGCCATCAAGGCCTACGGACTCAGAATGGTGTATGTTGCTGAAGGTTCCTATTACCTGGGCACCGGCGGCGACGAGACCTATGCCTTCTATCAATGCCAGCCTAAGAGAAAGCAGGCCGCCGAAACAGAACGGATCGTCAACGCCACATCCACGATGGTGGTGCGGGAGCAGAGGAACCTCGACGTGGAATTCCCTCCGTATCATGTCACCAACTCCGCCGCGATCCCGACTGGCAAACAGCCGGGCAAACTCTGGGCGCGCGGCGCCGAGCCGGAGGAGGGCGGCGAGATTCCAGCCACGTTCCCCAACGGCTACAAGGGGTTTTACATGATGCTCGGACCGATCCCGCAGGCCGCATACGCCTACTTCCTCAGTTCCCTGCCGCCGGAACTGGCCACGTATCATCACGAAGAAGGCAACCACGCCACGGACTCCGGATGGGCGGGATCCATCGCGAAGGTTCCGAATGACACCGAGTATCCCTATCAGTTCTTTCACGGCCGCCTGAAGAGCATCTGCACCTGGTGGCTCAAGTGGGATGACTGCGCGACGTTTGCCGCCTGGGCCGGCCTGCGGCCGATGACGGAACTGGAGAACGAAAAGGCCCTGCGCGGGCCGCGATACCCGGTGCCTTCCGAGGCGGGTCACTCGTTCTGGGGTGGCAGTTATGGCGGCGGCCGGTATAATGCGCATCCGCGCGAGATGGAGGTCACGGTCGCCACACCCGCCGGCCGCGCGTTCAAGGGCACGCACGGGAATGGCATCGCCACCAACTGGCCGGCGGACTGGCCCAAGAAGGATGCCGTGGGAACGGGCGTGCGCAACGCCCAGGAGGCCGCCTGCGGAATCACGGAGATTGCGGGGCCGTTCTGGTGCGCCTCCTGTCGCATCGAATCCAATCTCAATGATCCGGAACGTGGCAAAATTTACGGCTTCCGCGCCGCGCGCACGGCGCCGGAAGAGGCGAAGTCGAACACGGTGAAGGGCCAGGAAGAATCGAGCCCGATGTTGCAGGGATTGCCGGGAAGCTGTGATGAGTAATTGGCGTGCAAGACTGCACGGCCGCACGGGTCTGACCGGTCGGATGGATCCGACATGTCAGTTGATAGGAGGATAGGACGATGAAAGATCAACGTGAAACGGGAATGAGACGCTTGCTGTCATGTGGATTGGCCGTTGTGCTGCTCGCCGCCGCGCCGGCGCGGGCGCAGGTGCAGGTTCCCGTGCAACAGCCGCGGCTGAGTCCGGCCGGGTGCCATGCTCATTTCAAGAACATCACGATAGTTCCGCGCGACGGGAAGTCGGCCATTATCCAGTTCGATATCGCGTGGTCCGGTTCCTGGCGACACGACGTGAATCACGATGCCGTGTGGGTCTTTTTCAAGGCGCGGATCGACGGCCAGACGGAGTGGAAACCGGTCCGGCTGGCGACCGACAAAGTGCTCAATCCGACGGGGTACGGACAGGAGGACGACCTCAAGCTGGATTTCATGGTGCCCGACGGCGATGATGGCTTTGCAGGCATGTTCGTGCGCCGCGCGGATCACGGCATGGGCAACGTAGATGCGATCGGCCTGACGGCGATCTGGGACCTGACGGATCTGCCGGAGATCACGAAGGACACGAAAGTGGCCATCAAGGCATACGGACTCCGGATGGTGTATGTCGCCGAAGGTCCCTATTACCTGGGCACGGGCGGAGACGAAACCTATGCCTTCTATCAATCCCAGGCAGAACAGAAGCAGGCCGCCGAGACGGAACAGATCGTCAGCGGCGAGGCAACGATGATCGTCCGGGAATCGCAAGACTTCGTGCCGCAATACCCGCCCTATTACGTTACCAATTCGGCCGCGATCCCGACCGGCAAGACCCCGGGCAAGCTCTGGGCGCGCGGCGCCGAACCGGAGGACGGTGGCGAGATTCCGGCCACGTTCCCCAACGGCTACAAGGCGTTTTATATGATGCTCGGACCGATCCCGCAGGCCACCTACGCCTACTTCCTCAGTTCGCTGCCGCCGGAACTGGCCGAGTATCATCACGAGAAGGGCAATCACGCCACGGATTCCGGATGGGCCGGGGTCATCTCGAAGGTGCCGAATGACACCGAGTATCCTTATCAATTCTTCCACGGCCGCCTGAAGAGCATCTGCACCTGGTGGCTCAAGTGGGATGACTGCGCGACGTTTGCCGCCTGGGCCGGCCTGCGGCCGATGACGGAACTGGAGAACGAGAAGGCATTGCGCGGGCCGCGCTACCCGGTGATCAACGAGGCGGCGCATTCGTTCTGGGGCGGCAGCTATGGCGGCGGCCGGTACAACGCCCATCCGCGCGAGATGGAGGTTACGGTCGCCACACCCGACGGCCGCGCGTTCAAGGGCACGCACGGGAGCGGAGTCGCGACCAACTGGCCGTCCGACTGGCCCAAGAAGGATGCGGTCGGTACGGGCGTGCGCAATGCGCAGGAGTGCGCCTGCGGAATCACCGAAATCAAAGGGCCGTTCTGGTGCACCTCCTGCCGCATCGAATCCAACCTCAACGATCCGGAACGCGGCAAAATCTACGGGTTCCGGGGCGCGCGCACCGCGCCGGAAGACGCGAAGATGAACACGGTGAGGAACGAACAGGAATCGAGCCCGGTGCTGCAGGGGTTTCCCGCGAACCGGGAATAGGGAGCAGGTGTCAGGTGTCAGTTAAGCCGCTGGCGCGAAGCGCCAGATGGACCGAAAAATGAGCAATGAACGTCCAACAACCAAATGCCGAGCACTCTTCATTGGGAGTTGGATGTTGGAAGTTGGTTTTTGAGCGTTGAGCGTTGGGCGTTGAAGTTGGTTTCTCGGATCAGAGGGTTTCCTGACACCTGAAACCTGACACCTGAACACTTGACGAGAGTGTGGTTCATAGCAAACAAGGAGACAACGGATGAAGCAAGATTTGATGCGTTTCGTGTCCATGATGATTCTATTGCTGGCGACCGTGCCTCTGCCGGCCCAGGAGGCTGTCCCGGTGCCGACCTCCTATGGCGAGGCGAGCAAGGTGGATACGCCGATTCTGCGGGTTCCGATGCTCACCAAACCGCCGCAAATTGACGGCATCATGGCGCCGGGGGAATGGGATGACGCGGGGGCGCTGTCGGCATTCCGGTACGACATTCACTTCGGCATGTTCGTATTCCTCGCCCCGCACCAGACGCAGCTCAAGCTGTACGCGGGCTACGACCGCGAGAACCTGTATTTATGCCAGGTGTCGCCCGTCTATCCGGAGGACTCCTGGCTCAAGGCCCGCGGCCGTTTTCCGGACACGCTGATGCATCCGATCTACGGCATGCTCTATGACGACCACACCGAGCTTGAAATCCGCCCGGTCGAGGATCTCGCGCTGGGAAATAAACTGGGGTTGCTGCGCTGGGACGTCAACCCCATCGGCACGGTCTGCGACTGGCACTACAGCACAGCAGGCGGCCAGGATTACAAGTACACCTCCGGCGCGGAGATCCGCACCGTGGCGGACGGCAAGACCTGGGTGATCGAGTACCGGATTCCGCTGAAGGCGCTACGCTACGGCCCCTACGGCGGCAATGACGAGAACGGCCGGCCGCTTGTGGCGATTCCGCCCACTGAGGGGACCGCCTACCGGATCTGGTTTGCGCGCGGCATCGGAGGCAATGGCGCGTTCTTCAACAACTTCGATGATACGGACTGGTTGACCACGCAGACCAAACTGATCTTCGACTCGAAGTCGCCGGTGTTCCAGCTTAACGAACTGGGCCGGATTATGGACAACCAGATTGACCTCCAGATAACGCTCAAGAACCACAATACCCGGTCGGAAACGGTACGACTCGGCTTCCACGTCGAGAGCGCGGAAGGGCCGGTCTATTCGAGCTTCAATTCCCCGGAGACCGCCGACGGGCTGATCGAACTTCGGCCAGGCGAGGTCAAAAAATTGCGTCTCCGCTCCGCGACCCCCAAGATGACGCTCGACGGCAATGTGCTGTGGTTCGATGTGCGCAGTAAGGGCGAGCCAGCCAAGATTCTTTTTCAGACCCGCCTGACCAAGTTCCACCTCATGGACGGCGGCATGGCCGGCAGCCCGGCGCAGCCCTTCCGTGAGCGGCGCCTGGATGTCATCAAGACGCTGCGGCCGGAGCGCATACCGTACTTCGATTTCCGGGTAGAGGTCTCGCCCTACACCAAGCGCCTGTCGGCCGTGCTGGACCGCGGCATCGTGGGGGTGAAGGAAGAGGTAATGACTGCGGTCGAGGCCCAATTGATCGTCAAGAACATCTTCGAGGGCGAGGAAACGGACGTTCACGAATCCACGGCGCCGATGATCGGAAACTTCGCCGTTTTTGAATTGGATGCGACGAACATCGTTCCGGGAGAAGTATACGAGGTGACCGCGCTGCTGTTCGACGAGAACATGAAGATCGTCGGCGAGCAGACCGAGAAGGAACCCTTCATCAAGCTCAATTCGGGTGTCAACCCCCACACCAGCGCCACACGCAGCGACACGTTCAACGTCTTCCCCTGGGCGCAGACGACGGTCGCGAGCGAGAACCGCGCGCGGGAGGACTTCACGGCGCTGAAGAAAGCGTCGTCCTACGTCAGGTTCGACAGTTTCCAGGTCTCCCCCTGGATGAACAACAAGGTGGGTCTGATGGACGAGGTGTGGGAGCCGTTCACCCCGATCCGCGTGACCGACAACGGGTTCGAGACGCTGAAGCATCGCTTCACGCTAGACGCGTCCGGGCTCCCCGCGCAGATCGACATTCTGCCCGACGCGCGCGAGCTGCCGCTTGAACTGCGGGCGGACGCGAAAGCGCCAGCCGACGTCCTGCAGGCCATCGGCCGCGGCGCGCAGTTCCGAGCCCCGATGCGCCTCGAAGCCGTCGTGGACGGCAAGCGCGTGCCGGCCAAGGTGACGACCCCCGCCAAGGCGATCCGGGCCGGGAAGAGCGAAATCGAGTATGCGTCCGCCCTGGAGATCGCCGGGATACCGGCGGAACTCAAGATCCGCTACGATTGCGACGGTTCGATGCGCGCCTCGTTGCGCTACGGCGGCGACGCGCCGGTGAAAATCGAGCGCATGGAACTGGTGGCGGACGTTGCCGGAACTGTGGATATGGCGTTCTCCGATACCGGGTCGAGCATGAATGACACCGACGCGGACCGCGGCGAGTGCAGTCTGCCGAACAAGCCCGGGGTGCTCTGGGACAGCACGATGACGAGGATGGAGCTGTTCTATTCGCGGTTTGTGCCCTCATTCTGGTTCGGCAGCGCCGACCGGGGCTGGTCGTACTACTGCAACAGCGATGGCGGCTGGATTCTGGACCGGGACGGTTCGACCATGCAACTGGAACGGGACAAGGCCGGGAACGTGACCTGGCGCGTGGCGTTCGTGAACCATCCGGCCGAGATCAAGGGCCGGCGCGTGATCGATTTCGCCATTCTCACGCATCCGGCCAAGCCCAAGCCGGAAAACTTCCGGAAGCACGCATGGCACTATACCGTCGGAAAGATGTGGGCGCAGGCGGAAATCCACGCCACGGCCAACTGGAACGCGTCGGCAGACGTTCTGAGCTACCTTGTCGATGACAGCCGCCTGCGGTCGTGGTGGCATACCGCGGCAGGCGCGTCGCAGCAGGCGCCGGACGACCAGCGCCCCGTCTGGCGCAACGATTCCCCGCCCTATTGGCGCTACGGATTCGGCGGCGGCGCGGCCGCCCTGGACCTGCCGGCGATGGACCGGCTGTTCGAGGACAAGGCCGCCTTCTACCTGGAACGGATGATCAGCTTCGGTCGGCGGGTCGGCTGGTGGATGCACGACTATTCGCCGATTTCCGCGTCGGATAACGTGTCCATGGAGGAGGCGAATTTCCGTCCGTTGGACCAAGTCGGCAAGAACGAATTGCCGTGGCACCGCGGGTTCCTGGCATTCCACATGCGCGACCTGTACAAGCGGCTGTCCCGCGTGCACTTCGCGAGCAACGTTCCACCCCGGCAGCAGGTCAAGTCCAATAACGCCGGCCGTCTGCTGGAGTCGTACGTGTGGAACACGGTTATGATGCGCGGGGTGGGCGCCGAAGTCGGTTCGTATGACGTGGACTTGATTTCGCGCTATCCCAACTCGCTGTACCGCACGATGGCGATGAACTACGCCGGGGTCATTACGACGATGCTGCCGGACAAGTGCCCGGTGGGGCCGGGAGATGATTCGCGGTTCGACCGGCAGAAGCTGGGGCTGGCGCTGCTCCACGATTTCGGCGTCGCGCGCGACGGCGGCAGCGTCAGTTTTCGCGGCGGCCCGCAGGGCTGGTTCCAGAACGCCGAGGAAGCCGTGCAGCTCATCAACCGCCTGGAGAAGTTCGGGTTCTTCCGGGATGACGACGTTGAAAAGCTCCCGTTCTGGCGCAACGACGCCCTGGTGCGCATGGGCGACAAGCCCGGCGACGAGAGCAAGGCGCGCGTGACGGTGTACCGCCGCCCGCTGGACAACGGCAAGGGATACCAGGCGATTTTCGTGATCCTCAACGAGTCCGACGGCGACATCGAACTGCCGCTGGATATTCGCGATGCGAAGCGGATACTGGGCGGCTCGAATACGCTGCGCACCGGCGACATCGACGCGCTCAAAAAGGTGCCGGAGATCGTGAAGGCGTCCTGGACCGTGGACGCCAAGACCGCGGCCGTGCCGGCGCTGAAAGATTTTGAGACCGACGCGGCGATCCCCCGGGCAGGGGGAAAGGGCGAACAGTATGGCCCGGTTTTCGTGCCGTATCACGATTACCGGGTGCTGTATGCGGAATGCAGGGAAGATTGAGGATTCAGGAGAGAAATGCAATGAATAGACATGCGACGAATGGAGTGGCCTTTATGAAATCACGCTTGTGTTTGGGGTTGAACGTGTTTGCCGTGGTGACGGTGCTGCTTGGCGTTTCGGCGGTGCGCGCCGATGTGGCGGTGTCGGATCGCACGATCACGACCCCGCGGCATGTGTTCACAGTGGATGACGTCGGGCTGCCGGCGCAGTTGGAAATCCGGGCGTTCACGAATGACATTCCGCTGGCCTGGCGCGGGGAGAAGGAGTGGCCGATGTCCGTGATAAAGTTGGTCAACCGCGGGCCGCAGCTTATAAACCCCTTGCGTATCGAGGCGATCGTCGACAAGACAACGGTCCCGGCCACGGCCGATGCGCCGGCCGTGTTGAATAAGACGGACAAGGGCGTGGAAGCCACGACGACGTGGCAAGCCGGCTCCCTGAAGGGTCGTCTGAACCTCGTGTACGCAGAGGACGGCTCGATGACCGGGCAGATTACCTACAACGCCAAGGGAACCGATCTCGAACGGCTTGACCTGGTGATGGAACTCCCCGGTTCGGTGGACACGGCGATCGCGGGCAACCCGGCGGAGGCTCTCTCCGGCAAGGAACCCCTGGCACCGGGTTTCGGCGCGCTTGAACCTGGTTTCGGAGTTATCTGGAGTGACGGCCCCACGCCGGTGGGTAACGGCGAAAGGCAGAAGGGGCAGATTCGCCATTTCTTCCTGGGCAACGGCGATCGCGGTTTCACGTGGCTGGCGAACGGCGAAGACGGCTTCGCCATCAGAGGCAAGGAGCCCTCGATGACGGTCGAGCGCAAGCGTGACGGGACGGTGATCTGGAAGATCGCCATTGCCAACCAGCCTCCCCGCGGCGGCGAACAAACGGCCGCCTTCACGCTGCTGGTGCATCCTTCCCGCCTGCCGGCAGCGGACAGGCGGCAGCAGCAGTGGCAGTCCTGGACGGAAAAGGCGGCCACGCCGGCGCTTGACGCGGCGTCTCGCGAAGCTCTGACAGGAGACAATATCCTGGTTCGCGCGGAGGCCGCTTCGGTCTGCGAAGCCGTCGCGTCGCGCGCCATCCTTGAAGGCGCCATCGGCGGCGATGCCCTGACGGCGGCGGAAACGATCGCCGATCACTTCCCCCTGGCGATATTCCGCTATCTCACGGCGCCGCACACGGCGCTGGCGGTGCAGTTGCGCTCGAACGGCGGGGCGCTGACCGCGCCGGGCGGCTCGCCCGCTGTGGATAACATGATCCTGGGCCGCGCGCTGCTGCACGACATCGGCGTGGACATCGCCGGCCTGGCCAGCCGCGCCAACGCCGCCGACGTGCTGAACGCGCTGGAGGCGTTCGGCTACTTCGAGGACGACGGCCAGACCGAGTTTCTCCCTTACTGGCGCGCAGCGGACTTCGGCATCGGCCTCGTGCGCTACGGCGAACTTTTCGAGGCCGAAGTCAAGGCCGGTTTTGCGGCCACCACCGAGAACCCGAGCGGACGCGTGCGCGTTTCCCTTTACATCCGGCCGGTGGTGGGGCCCGAGGGTGAACCCGGCCGCAAGGCCCTGATGGTACTCGTCAACGAAAGCGATGAGCCGGTACGGGAATTCCTCTACGTCGAGAACCCCGCATACCCGTTCGGCACCTACAACAAGATCACTTCCGCCAACGTCCTGGCCCAGCATGACTACTCGTATATCCCCGGCGACGGCGACTGGGGCCGCAGCACCACTATCAAGACCCAGCCGATGCTGGACTCAAGTCAAATCAAGGTGACGATCAGGCTCAAGACGCAGAAGGACAAGTCGGTCCGGGCCGCGGCCGTCGTCGGCAGTCTCGAGGATGTCATCTCCAAGAGCTATGTCCAGACGACCAAGATGGGGCCGGCGTTTGCCATGTACGGCCCGGTCCACATTCCGGCCCGCGGCATGCGGCTGCTCATGGGTTCCAGTGCGCCGTCAGCCGGCGTTATGGGTTCCGTATGGAAGGTATCGAAAGACGGCAAGCGGACGCCGGTCGCTTCCGCGCCGGTACACGTCTTTGCCGTCTTTGTCGGCGAAGGCATCCCGGTGGTGGAGAAGGCGGAGTTGATCAAGGCGAAGCCGATTGCCACCCTCCTTACGGCCGAGGACGGCACGTTCCGCCTCCCGCTCGGCTATGGCGCCATCACGGTGGTGGCGGAAGTGGACGGCAAGCTCTATCCGAACAGGAATATCGTCTCACGCACGAAGGATGGCTCTCTTGCCGCGTTCTGGCCTGCGACAAAGCTGGCGGATTCGATCAAAGTCGGTGACAGGGTAGATAGTTATTACTGGGCGGAAAGCGTGATCGAGGCGCTGGAAGGCGATTCCATGGCCCCGATCCCCGAGGCCACGGAGAAGCCTGAGGAAGGAAAGCCGTGGACCGCGCCGCTCACCGGCATGGAGTTTGTGTGGATCCCGGCCGGCGAGTTCGACATGGGCAGTCCCGAGTCCGAGGCCGGCCGATCGGACAACGAGACCCTGCACCCTGTGACGATCACCCAGGGGTTCTGGATGGGCAAGTACGAGGTCACTCAGGGCCAGTGGGCGCGCATCACGGGCCAAAACCCCTCGCAGTTCAGGTACGCAGGCGACACGGCGCCTGTGGAGAACGTTTCCTGGCAGGATTGCCAGCGGTTCGTGGTCGCGCTTAACGCGCTGGCCAAGGAAAACGGCGTGCGCTACCGCCTGCCGACCGAGGCGGAATGGGAATACGCCTGCCGGGCAGGGACCCAGACCGCGCTTCACAACGGACCGCTGACCATCAAGGGAACGCTCAACGGCCCCGAGTTGGACGAGATTGCCTGGTACGGCGGCAACAGCGGCGTCAAGGGCGAATGGGGTTTCGACACGCGCAAATGGCGCGATCGCCAGTTCGATAGCGCCCGGTCCGGCACGCATCCCGTGGGGCAAAAGAAGCCCAATGCCTGGGGCCTGCACGACATGCTCGGAAACGTCTCGGAGTGGGTGGGTGACGAATACACCAACACCCTCGGCACGGCCGCCGTTACCGATCCCTTCATCAGTCCCTTCGAGAAAAATGCCGGGGTGGAGGCACTGTTTTCGACCATCAGCACCAGGTTGTTTGTCGTCACGACGCTCCGAGGCGGCTCGTGGTACCGGATTCCGTCCGGCTGTCGGGCGGCGTATCGCCAAGCGGACCTTGCGCCTCACGGCGAATTCGCGCCGCCGACCGACAGCTTCGATACGGGGCTTCGTCTGGTCTGCGAAACCTTCGAATAGTAAACTCCAAACCGTGCCGCAGGGATCCACCCCGAGGGTGCGGATGGACGTCATTCCGCTTTCACAACACACGGGAGTTTGTTGGTATGAAACGATCAGAAGTGAATGCCATCATGGGGGAGGGACTCGCCTTTCTGAACGAGCATCGGTTCCTGCTTCCCCCTTTTGCCCACTGGACGCCCGACGCATGGCGCCTGAAAGGACCTGAATGCCGTGAGATCGTCACGCATCAGCTCGGCTGGGACATCACCGATTTCGGCAGCGACGATTTCGCCGCGATCGGCCTCTTTCTCTTCACCATCCGCAACGGCTTGCAGGCTGATCTCGGGAAACCCGGCACTAAAAACTATGCCGAAAAGATCATGATCGTGCGCGAAAAGCAGATCACCCCCACGCATTTCCACAGCCAGAAGATGGAGGATATCATCAACCGCGGCGGCGGCAACCTCGTGATCCGGCTCTGGAATTCAAACCCCGACGACACTCTGGACGACACCCCTGTAACCGTCAGCATGGACGGCGTCCGCACGACCATCCCCGCGGGCAGCACCATCACCCTCCATCCAGGCGAATCGGTCTGCCTGCCCCAGCGCAACTACCACAGTTTCTGGGGCGAGGCGGGGCATGGCACCGTGCTTGTCGGCGAGGTCAGCCGTGTCAACGACGACCGCACCGACAACCACTTCCACCAACCCGTCGGTCGTTTTCCGCAACTGGTCGAGGACACGCCGCCGCTCCATCTCCTCACCCTTGATTACCCGAAGTATTACCGCGGCTGAACGCCGCCGCGAGGATGCCTGCGTGGCTACGGAACGCTTCCATCTGGCCGGTATCGGGGGCGTCGGCATGAGTGCGCTCGCGCAGGCACTCCTGGATCGCGGCATCCCCGTCTCGGGATCGGACCGACTGCTCGACAGCGGCGACGCCACCGACACGCTCACCCGCCTGCGCAACCAGGGCGTTGCGCTCTATCCGCAAGACGGCTCCGGCATCGCCGCCGGCGCCGCGCGTTTGGTGGTCAGCAGCGCGATCGAGGACGATAACGCCGACCTCGTCGCCGCGCGCCATGGCGGCATTCCCACCGTTCACCGCGCCGTCCAACTCGCCGAACTGGCCGCAGGCCGGAAGCTGATCGCGGTGACCGGAACCTGCGGCAAAAGCAGCGTGACAGCCCTGCTCGGCTGGCTGCTCCAGGAGGCGGGTCTCGACCCGTCGGTCGTCAACGGGGCGGGTGTGGTCGGTTGGGACGCGGGAGGCCGGGTCGCTTCGGTTCGGCGCGGCGCCGGTGGATGGATGGTGATCGAAGCCGACGAAAGCGACCGCTCGCTGATGGTTTTCGCCCCCGAGCATGCGATCATCACCAACGCTTCGGCCGATCATTTCGGACGGGACGAAGCGCTGGCGCTCTTTGACCGCTTCCGCGCACGGGTTACCGGCGTCGTGATTGACGGCACCGGCGAGACCGATGCGCCCGACGGCGCCTGCGCCGAAGGGTGGAATGGCTGCTTTACGTTTGACGGCACCCGCTTTACCGTGCCGCTCCCGGGGCTACACAACATCCGAAACGCCTGGCACGCCGTACGGCTTGCCCGCGCGCTGGAGATCCCCTCCCCTACCCTCGCCGCCGGTCTCGCGACCTTCCGCGGCGTGGAACGCCGCATGCAGCGCGCCGGCGTGTGCCAGGGCGCCGTGGTGGTAGACGACTACGCGCACAACCCCGAAAAACTCGCGGCCGCGTGGACCACGCTCGCAGCCGGCTTCAGCCGCATCATCGCCGTCTGGCGTCCGCATGGTTACGGACCGCTGCGTAAAATGATGGACGATCTGGAGACCGTGTTCGCGCGCGTGATCCGTCCCACTGATCGCCTCTTGATCCTGCCGGTGTACGACATGGGCGGGACTGCCGACCGGAGCCTCACGCACGAGACCCTCGTCACGCGGCTCGCGGCTCGCGGCATCCCGGCGCAGCCGGTCGCCACGCTTGCGGACGCCGAAGCGGCGCTGCGCGCCGCCGCCGCGCCCGGCACGGCGCTGGTCACCTTCGGCGCCCGTGATCCCGGTCTTCCCCGCCTCGCCGCGCGCCTCGGCGGCGAGATTCGGTGACCCACCCCGGAAGTCCGCCGCTGCCGCCCGCCAATGTGATCAGGTCCAACGCATCTACATGTCAGACACGTTTGCCCCGCCTGTGTAATCCCGACCGAGACGGGGTGTTATCCGAGGACCGCCTTGATGCGGCGGACGCCGGCAGAGGACGCCTCTTCCTTCTGGATCTTGAAGACGCCCAATTCGCCTGTGCGTACGGCGTGCGGCCCGCCGCAAACTTCCCGTGAAAAGTCGGCGACCGTGTAGACCTTGACTTCCTCGCCATACTTGGCCGCGAAAAGGGCTGTCGCGCCGGAGGCTTTGGCCTGTTCGAAGGGCATGGTCGCGCAGGTGATCGGCAGGTCGCGCGTGATGAGGTCATTCACGATGCGCTCCACCTCCGCAAGCTGGGTTGGGGTGACCTTTTCGTGATGCGCGAAATCGAAACGAAGCCGCTCGGGGGTAATGTTTGACCCTTTCTGGAGGGCATGCGGACCGAGCACCACCTGCAACGCCTGGTGCAGGAGGTGCGTGGCCGTGTGAAGACGCGTCGTGGCGGTCGTGTTGTCGGACAGCCCGCCCTTGAAGCTGGCGTCCCCCTGCTTCGAGAGTTCCTGATGCTTCTTGTAGGCCGCCTCATACCCGACGCGATCAACCGTAAGCCCCCGCTCGGCGGCGAGCTCTTCCGTGAACTCCAGCGGAAACCCGTACGTATCGTAAAGCTTGAAGGCGCTTCGGCCGGAGAGGGTCGTCTGTCCGTGCTGCGAAAGCGCTGCCGCGACCTTGTCGAATTCGCGCTGACCCGAGACACACGTCCGCTCAAAACGCTCTTCTTCCGTGACCAGTTCGGTGATAATCGACTCGCGCGCTGTCTCCAACTCGGGATACACAGGCGCGTAGTTGGCGATCACTGTTTCGGCGAGCATGCGGGTGTGGCCCGGCGCAATGCCGAGCAGCTTGGCGTAGCGCACCGAGCGGCGGATCAAGCGACGCAGGACATAATTGGACCCGAGGTTACCCGGTTTGACGCCGCCCTTCGGGTCGCCGAGGATGAAGACCGACGTGCGCATGTGGTCTGCAATGATCCGCTCCGCACGCACGGCGGCGTCTTCATCGGAGGGCCGGGCGGTGGAAAGCTCGCGTATCGTGGCCATGATTGGGGCGAACAGCTCCGTCTCATAGACCGTCTTGCAGCCGTTCATCATGCAGATCGTCCGCTCGACGCCCATGCCGGTGTCCACGTTATTTTGCTTGAGCGGCTCATAGCGACCGTCGGCCGTCTTGTTGTACTGCATGAAGACGTCGTTCCAAATCTCGACATACTTGCCGCATCGGCAGCCCGGGCGGCACTCCGGCGAGCAGGCGGACGTGCCGGTGTCGATGAACATCTCGGTATCGGGCCCGCACGGACCGGTCTGACCCGCCGGTCCCCACCAGTTGTCCTCCTTGGGCAGCGCGTGGATACGGGCCTTCGGAATGCCGAGCGTCTCCCAGATGGCGATCGACTCCTCATCCATCGGAATGCCGTCTTCACCACGAAACACGGTGACCGAAAGCTGGTCGGGGGAGAAACCCAGCCACTGGGGCGAGGTGAGGAACTCATACGACCACGTGATCGCTTCGCGCTTGAAGTAATCCCCCAACGACCAATTTCCGAGCATTTCAAAGAAGGTCAGGTGCGAGGCGTCGCCGACGGCCTCGATGTCGCCGGTGCGCACGCACTTTTGGACATCGGTCAGGCGGCGCCCCCCCGGATGTGGTTCGCCCAGCAGATAGGGAACAAGTGGATGCATCCCAGCGGTGGTAAACAACACGGTCGGGTCATTTTCAGGAATCAACGATGATCCCGAAATGACCGCATGCCCTTTGGACTTGAAAAAAGCGAGATACCGCGCGCGCAGTGTGTCGGCTGTCATCATAACGATTCCGTCTTCCCTTTACAAATCCGGAAGCTCCAGAGTGTCATTCTCCGCTTTCTTAAGCTGGTTAATGAGCGTGCTCTCAATGTCGTCCTCGGCATAGGCCTCGATCTGCATCGTACGCACGGCGCCATCCGTGAGCCCCCGTTGTGCTTCAAACTTGCCGGCCCAGAGATAATAGAACGATGAGATCTTCTCCGAAGGGCACTCAAACATCTGGAAGAGCTGCGTGTTGTCGTAGACCCTGAAAGACTTGCTCCCCAGATTAAGCGCGTAACGCGAGGTGACCCGTTCGCTGACGCCGTTGCCGCTGACCTGCGGCGGTGATGGATCCTCAAAAATTGCGACGACGGACAGCGACTTCGGTTTGTCGAAGGTTCCGCGTATGTCGGTGTAGTCCACACCGCCCGCACCATCCCATGCCGATTCCTGATTGGCGACGAGGCCGTTAACCAGACGCAGCGAAACGCTGGGATGCGTGTACGGTATCTTCGCGTTGTTCGCTCCGTTTTCCCACGGATACGATGTTAAGACCAGCGCGCCTGCAGGCTGGGAGCCACTCCCCGGGCCGCCGTCGAACAGCAGGTTTGGACCGGGGAAGCGGATCGCGGCGACGACCACGTCGCCCAGCAGCAAGGGCGCTTCGCTTACCAGCGGATCGTCGTAGGGCGACTCCCCCTTGCCCAACTTCTTGGCGGTATTCGGGAGCACACCGCGCAGGGTCAGCGTCACGTCGCCGTCCACATCGGCTCGGAACGCGGCACGTCGGCGCGTCAGATACGTCCCCAGCGGCAGACGGACCGTGTAGGGGAGGTTTTTCGGATCCAACAGCGGTTTGCCCTTGACGGCGACTTCCAGACGCAACGTCGGTTTGTAATCGGCGGGATTGGCGACGGCATTGAGCATCTCAACCAGATAGAGCGCTCCCGCCTCGGCTTTAAAGGTCAGCGAGATCGGCGCGGTCAATTTGCCGACAGTGGCGGGCGTGGCGGGATCATTCGCAGCCACTTCGGCCGGTTTGAGCAGCGCACGCATCTTCTCGGGCGGAGCCTGATTCGGGCCGAACGTCACCTTCTTGGGCGAGAACAAGGTAAGATACGAGGGTTCCGGCGGCAGAGGCGGAATCGCACGCGCCGCGTCTTGGGGAACCTCGCCCATCCGAACTTGATTGGCAAAGCGTTCCGGAGTGATGTTGTTGTCGTCGTTGAGATCCAGCATCCGAAGCTGCTTGCCGTCCGCCACGTTGACAAAATACACCGTACCCACGTGCGTGCCGACCACCACGGTCTTGGCGTCGGGCGAAAACTTCATAAAAGCGCCGCCCGGTATCTCGATCTGCCACAACAGATCTCCCGTTGTCGTAAAGTAATAAAACCGACCGCTCGTCGTCATGATGGCAATGGTGCTGCTTTGCGGGCCGAGCGTCACGTTGCCGACTCTGCCCTCAATCGGCAGCACGCGATCCTCCCCGCCCTTCATGGGTCGGATCAACGCCCGGCTCGTCTTGCCCGCCCGGTCAAAGGTTTGCACGACGGCGAGAATCGAGTCGTTCAGGGGAAGCTTGACGAGCCATGCCGGCACACCCGACAGACCCCGGGAGTAATCTCCGTCGCGCCCGTTTGCCGACAAGATCTCGTAAGTATCGTTGTTATCGTCGATCACCAGGAAGCGATCATCCAGTGGCACGACCTTGCCCTCGTTGAGCATCACATTCCGCCGCTCCCAGAGCAGCTTGCCCGTCGCAATGTCAATACCCATGATCGACGGGTTCCTGGCGGCCGACGCGTAAAGCATTTTATGCACGCCGAACCCGGCGAGCAGCAGCACGCGTCCGTCGCCACTGACGGCGCGCGGGAACAGGCCTCGCGGATAGACGAGGTCGGCCGTCGTTTTGGCATCGTCAAAGCGCCAGAGCAGACGCCACTGCGCGTCCAACGCATGCACATGGTCGTTTCCGCCCAGATAGGTGATGCCCGAGGCGTCGTCCCGCATGCGGGTTGAGGCTCTCACAATCGGACCGCCGCCATTGCCGGGACCCGGGAGGTGGTGCGGCGGCTCACCCGGTGATCGGCCGACAAACCCCTTGTCGAGATCGTAAAGATGTTCGCCGTTCCACATCCCAATGTGCAGGGCTGTGTCGCTGACGGGGCGGAGCCCTGACCGCCCCCAATTCCACCAGTTGGGAATCCACTCGGCGATCGGCGGCATGCGCTTCTCGAGAATATCACCGGTGGGACTCAACACGTAGAACCAATCGCCGTAGGACGCCGTCGTCAGGAAGATGCGTTTACCGCTTGGCGAGAAGACGAAATCGAGAATTTGCGTGCCGAACACCCCGTCGAACAGGTTTATCACCGGTTCCGGGGCGCCCCCGCGAGTCTCGACGGGCTTGGCCGCAGGCATGGCCGCCAGCTTGCTCGGGAGCGCGGAATCCGCCTTCACCACCTCAGCCAGACAAGCGACAGCCGCTTCCGCACCGGCCACATCTTTGCACCCCAGGTACAGCCCGTCATAACCGCCCAGCAACGGGGACCAGAGATAGTGGATGAAGAATCCGCCTGCCGCAGGATAGTTGTCGGTCGGCGTGCGCCGGAGGAAAGGCGCAAGGTCCGCCAGCGCGCGATGGTTCGCGGGCGTGCCCATCATGACAACGTCAGCGTCATGACGCAACCGCGGCCCGTATTCGTCACAACCGGCAAGGGGATCGTTAAAGCCAAGCGGAGAATCGACGGCCGCCCAGGGGCTCAACTTGATCCGCCAGGCGAATCCGCCGTTGTCGCGCAACAGGTCAAAGGTGCGAACATCCTCTCGAAGCGGAACCCAACGCAGGGGCAGCGGACGCACGTCGGTCGGATCCCAAATCACCACGCGCGCCGTGCGCCCCGTCTTCTTGAACAGCGCCGCCAAACGCTCGGCAGCCGGCAAATACCCCTCCTGGCCCTCATCCAGCAAAACCGTCACCGGGCCCTTGCGATCCGCCAAAAAGGCCTTGATCGGGGCAATCCCGCCAACATAATCGGGCGTGGCGCGAACGGCCAGCACATCCGTCGTAGCCGGACTGACCGTCTCCATCGCCGAGCATCCGATCACGAGATCGCGCACGCGCAGTTCGAGCGATGTCCCGGGCGGCAGCGCCGGGACAGGAACGTCGAGCGGATAGTCCGGACCCAACGCGGCCATTTTCCGGAAGAACACACCGCCATCGGGACCCGTGAGCGTCACCTCAAACGGCATTGGATCGGCAAGAGGCGTATCCTTCCCGTCGGCCAGCCAGCCCGTGAGGCGCACCGTGGTCTGCGATGTCCGCTCGGTACGGATGCCCATCCCCTTAGGCTCACGCTTCGTCAGCAGGTAGAGCGCGCCATCAAAGCGGGTGAGATCGATCGCGACACGCTGCCCCTGCGCGCTCTTCTGGACCGGCGCCGCCCGGCCCTTCAACAAATCGTGGATATACCACCCCTTCTCCACCTGCAACTCGCCAATCCGGGGCAGCACATGCGCCTGGCGCCACCGGCCCGTCATTTCCATCGGCACCTCGGTCTTGTTGATCACAAAGCAGATAATCGCCTCCTTGCTGCCCAACGGCGAGATGATCACGCCTGTGTCCGGGGTGGTGACCGGGATCGTGGGCGCCTTGGCAAAAGCTTCGATCAGGAACTTCTCGCGTATGCCTCTGTAGTTTTCCCACAGACTGGCGAACTCCCACTCTCCGTTGGGGCCGCCGAGACCCCACCCGCCATGGACATGAGAGCCGTCGTAGGCAAAGCCGAGTTTGCGCCCCGGTAAGTCGGCATGGCAGGCATCGTCCTTGATGATCAGACCGCCACGGGCCTCGAAATCACGGACGGCCTTGTCAATCTCCAGCAACTCGAATGCATCGAGACCGGCCAGCACGAGCACCTGATACTTGGACAACTCTCCGGCGAGCACGTCCTCGGGAGAGACGAGCATTCCCGGACGCCGCATGCGCGCCAGGTCGTGCAGGACCACGCTCGCCCGGTTCGGGTTATCGTTGAAGTAGACCGCCACGTCAGGAAGCGGGTCAAGCGCCGTGAACCACGATCCAAAACGGGAAAATATCCGCAGCAACCCTTCGTTCTGGCTGTCGAGATCCGCGTAATCCATCGCCAATCCGTCCGCTCCGCGCCCCGCAGCCCCAAAAGCCGTGGCGACCATCTCGGATCGCCAGGAATGGGTAAAGTGAGCGCTTTGGATCTTCTGCTTCTTTTGATTGCCCATCGCCAGAAAGGCCGGTGCACGGAAGTTGCCCCATGGCGGGATGCAGTAGTCGGTGTAGTCGAGTGAGTTGCGGTGCGTCAGCGTCGCGTAGGCTGCGGGCGACCATGATTCCCACCCACCGAGCCAGAACGTCGGGTGCGCGTTGTGCAAGGTCAGTTCGGGACGGATCTTGCGGGCGTCGACGAACCATTCCCCAAACGCGTCCGGCAACGTCGAACTGTGGTAGCGATAGTTCATCCACCGAAACAGGCTGCCTCGTTGCAGTTCCGTGAGTTTCATGTCTTTGTACGAGGTCATGGCCTCCGAGATCCGCGTGCCGGCGATATGGTGCATCAACGCGTTTCGACGCCCCTGATGCCCGTCAATCGCCGGCGAATTCTCCCAATGCCCCGACCGCCTGGCGTACCACCCGAGCCAGTAGCCATCGAGGCCGGGGTAGTCGGCGTGCTGCTGCATATGGAGCGCCATGCGACGGCGCATCTCCGCCAAATCCTCGGGTGACGAGTGTTTCGGATTCTCGGTCTCCGCATGCATCAGGGAAGGGTACGAGGGCACTCCCCGCATGCCCATTGCCGCCAGAGCCATGAAAGACCGTTCTTCCATTCCCGGCTGGTCAAACATCTCCATCGACGGTCCCAGCGACGCGTTGGCGTAGGCAGCCAGTGACCGATCCATCGACCCGTCCCCGTCGTTCAGGTACGGAATCAATCCCGGTCCGTCGGGCATGGTGCCGTGATAGGCGGTCACCGGCGATCCGGGGTAGGGTTTAGTCGCCCTCATGACCGGGAAAAAGGAGTAGAGCTCAAAGTCGCTCAACAGCTCGCGCTGGCAGACGCGGAACCGGAAGGGATAGCCGGCCACGCCCACGGCATCGACGGCCACCGTGTAATCGCCGGGCGCCAGAGCGCTTGTATCAACGCGCAGTTGCCCGCTGCGGGCGTCCGAAGCCACGATCCGTCCAATGGCCACGTCCAGCCCCATGCCCCGCAACCGGACGGGCCATGTCGCGGCGTCCTTCGCCTCCGGCTTCCCCTCCGCCTTCGCCCGCGCCACCCAGAGCAGATCAAAGGAGTCGCCGCGCCGATACAATCCGCGATTGTGGACCGTAAACATCGAAACGACGTCGTTCGCCTGGTCGGCGATCAGCGCAAGCCCCAGCGTCTGCCCCCGCAGGGGGCTGTCGCCGTCCGCACGCACCCGCCACAAACCCGGTTTGGCCGGCAGATCTCCGGCGAACACGCCCCCGGCGGCGCCCGTGAGCGTCAGTGCGCCCCCCACCCCATCCCCGGCCAACGCGTCGAGCGACACGCGCAACTCGCCGGCCAAATCCGGAGCGGTTCCGGCCAACCGCTTCACGCGGCAGCGGAACGCCTCGCCCGGGCGGAAGGTCAGCGCGGGCGTCTCCACCAGCCAGATCGTTTTCGCCGCCCCATCGCCGATGAGCAGCGCGTGTGGCCATGCGCGATCAGCCGCGGGAAGGTTCGCCCCCAGCTCGCCGAATCCGATTCGCTGACCACCCATCCCCGGGAGAGACAGATAACCCGTTCCCACCGCTTCATCGCACGTGATCGATGTGTTGCCCCCGGCGATGACCGTCTTCGGAGCCATCCCCTGCCAGCGCACGCCGACTTGCCGTGTGACCCAAGTGGTGACCACAGCAGGCTGCGCCGGCTCGGTGAACCGGATTTCACGGGCGTCCAAACAGGTGACACGCTCCGTCGCGCCGTCAATCAGCGTCACCCGGCCGTCGGCCGCCACCTCAAAGCGAACGCCGTTTACGACGTAGGGTTTGTCGGGCCGCGACATCGGCAAGTAAGCGGTCAGCTTGCTCATGGGATAGAGCAACGCCTTTTTCTTCGTGCGGTCGGCTTCGAACTCGCCAATAACCGTGTTCAAGGCGCCAAAGAGATTGCGCCCGTCAAACGACACGGCCGGGGCATCTGCCACCGTCATCGGGCCAACCGTCGTACGAATGGAAACCGGGTGGCAAATCACCTCGAGTCGCGTCTTGTCCTTGACCCGTGCGCGCGGATCGTCGCAGGATAAGGAGCCGTCCTCACCCACCGTAAAAATGATGCCCAGCGGATAGATCTCATGCTGACGCCGCGCCAGATTCACAACCACCACCGACGCGCGGTCCAGCTCAAACAGGCGTCCTTCATTGGGGAGCTTGACCGCCGCACTCCCGTCCAGCTTTTCGAGCATCCCTTGGATGGCTTTCTGATCCACGTCCATCGCGTCACGCTTGTTCAATTCCAACATCTTGTCCCGACCGGTCATGAAGCCCATGATATCTTCATCGTCGACCTTCAGACCGAACGGCCAGGTGACCGCAACCCATCCGCCAAAGGGGGATTCATAAACGAACTGCTGCGTGTCCACGGGCTGGCTCTTGTTTGCCTCGGACGTGACAAACGCAACCGACACATCCACAGCCTGTACGGTCAGTGCCGTCAGACAAACCGTCCCGCATGCCAACCGCCGAATCCAACTCGCCTGCATCGCTACCTCCTATGCGTTCATGATGGTAAAAGGGGGAAAACCCGCACGCATACAGAATCCCGTGTCGGACGTATGCACCCCACGATCCGATTCATGGAATCGCAGAAGACACATCCCTCAATGTGAAAGCAATTAGTATACCTGTTCTGGTGAAAAAAGAAACCTGAATAAAATCATTGCGTGATGTCCATCTTCTTTGGTAATCTGCATCCGCTTTTCACACATGGGGCGGTAGCTCAGTTGGTAGAGCATTACGTTCGCAACGTAGGGGTCAGGGGTTCGAATCCCCTTCGCTCCACCATGTTAAACGCTTAATGATAAAGGACTTGTGACTTTTAGGTCACACGTCCTTTTTGCTTGGGTAATCTCGGTGGCACATTCGGTGGTAGTTTTTGTCTCCGTTTTGTCTCCTGCCGCCTGCTCAACCACGCTACGGATGCGATCTTGCAGAGCAGTGACCGCCTTCCGATGAGACTCAAATGTGTTAGAGACATACCTCTCAAGCGTCCGTGTGGTCGTGTGACCCATGAGCCTCGCCAGACTGGTTGTTTCGACCCCCGCATCGGACTCCATCGATGCAAAGGTGTGCCGCAGAGCATACGGAGTGAAGGCCCGTGAGGTCTTTGCCTTTCTCGACAGCCTGCCCAGTCGGGTTTTCAGGGCATATCGTGTATAGGGCGTGCCAATTCCATTCAAGAAGATCAGATCGCTTTTCGGATGTGCCGCCGTCTGGTTCAGAATGATGGCGTGGGCGTCGGAGCACAGAGGTACCGTGCGGGGTCTCGGCGTGCGTGCCGATTTCGATGTCTTGTGCCGATGAATCGAAATGTAGGGGTCGCCGTTGCCGTCCGTAAGACAGTTGGCATGCTTCAACTCCATCAGTTCCTTGGGACGGAGACCTGTCAGAAGGCCGAATCGTAACATGTCCCGAAAGTCATCATCGGCCTCCGCTAGCAATTTCGCCATGTCCTCGTAGGAGATACGCTTCGTTTCGGGCGGTACGCGACACAACTTGGGGAACTGCTTGAACGACAGTTCGCAGATTTCCTGTTCCACGCCCCACCGCATCATCGCCTTGATGTTCGACAAGGCTTCGTTGCCGCCGTTCGGACTTCGACTGTGCTCCCTCATCGAGAAAATATGAAACTCATCCAGCTTGGAGCGTGTGATGTCGGAAACCATAGCCTCGCCAACGAATTCAAGAAACTGCAGGATGTAGTGCTGGCGAACCCGAAACAGGCCGTCGGAGCGTTTTGCCTTGATCCATTCCAGATGCCGAACCGCCAATTCCTCGATCCGCACATCCTTGATTCCGTCATTTTGTGTGACCTGCGAGGTTCCAACTTGTCCGATGGCGATCTTTCCGCTCGCCAGATTCTGCTCGATTTCACGAAGCCGCTCGCCAGTCTTCCGTTTGTTTGCTAGGAGATTGAAGTATATCTTGCCGCCGTTTCGTTGTAACCAGACGAAGTAGTTGCCATTGCGGCGGTCTTGTTGGATTGTGTGTTTTCGACTCATGGTTTCATGCCGTTCTTCTTCTTCAGCCAGGGCGACTCACTGATCTCTGCGGGCAAGGCTGTCAGTCTGGTTCTGGAGGACGGTCTGATTATTACCATCCTGCCGTAGTTCCCCTGCAGATACGCTTCGATGTCATGCTCCAATACCACCGTCTTACCCCCGATCCGCAAAACGGGGATTATGCCGCATTGCACGATTGACCTCATTTTTGTCTCGCCAATCCCCATCCGTGTGGCGGCCTGCGGTACCGTCAGCTTGACGGCATCGAGCAGGCGACACCCAGCCCCCAGAACCATATTTTCGGCTGGGAGTGAGTTTCTGTCCACGGTTTGGCGGCAATCATTCATCGTTTGTTTTGACTATGCTGTACATTTTTTTCATAATCGTCAGGGTCAATCGTGGCCAATGCTCCCCGTAGAGAGTCAATGTCCGTTTGCTTATCAGATTGAGCTGTAAGCGTTGCCTTGGTTGTTACGCTTTCCGCTTGTGCAACAGGTACCTTGCCAGCCTGAAATTTATCCAAGAACTTTGCAAACTGGATTGATCGATCGTTTATGTCACGCAGTTCTGGCTTTAACAGTGTGCCAGTCATGGTAAAATATCGGCCATACGGGTAGCATTCGTATGCCTGTTTTAGATATTTTGTAGGATCGTTATGGTCAGGTTTTCTCGCATCGAAAGGTTCGCAGGATTTACTTGTAAGGTTCATTACCAGATACCCCTTCTTCCCGACTGGCTCCTTTGAGGATGCAAATAGGATATGTAGCCCGGTGCGGCTGACAGATACCTCTGTATAACTGTTCAGCAGGTTGACCACAGCGGTGGCTATTGCGTTCGGTTTGCCATCTGGATTAATGCAATGGTCAAGATCAAAACCAATAATACCAGCCTCCTCCGTGAACCTGTAGCCGATGCCGCCGTAGCCTTCCCGTTGCGCAAGAGCCAATGCCTCTCCGCAGGTCATGAGGCTGTCTGGATTTTTCTGCCAGCACTGCACGGGCTTCTTGTCATCCCGCCATGTCAACCATTGCTTTTGGTTTTTGATGACCGCTGGAATGTTGTCAATCTGGATTTCGGGAACCGTAATGCGTCCGTTTTTTGTTGTCATATGTTGTCCTGTTTAAAAAAGCAGAAGCCACACACGGCTGACAGAGGTGTGACAACTCACCCATTCCGCATGTGGCTTCCGCAAAAGTATTTAATTTTGATTCCGCTGAAAAACCCTCCTCCTTGGCGGGCATTCTCCGTACCGCCACGTCGT
>CAZOJL010000014.1:0-36611 GCA_964580075.1 uncultured Akkermansia sp.
GAGGCTCGAAATTGAGCAACTGAAGCCCTATATGGAGGCTTACATTTGCTGATAACCCCAACACCGTTCTGCTGGCAATCAACACAAGGCACTCAACAGTCTGTAGTCAACGCCTTTTGAGCAATCAATATGTCTTAACATTGGGTGCGTGCGTACCAGTTCCCAATACGCATAGTCTTCGCCGCCCTTGCGCCGCTTCTGTCGCTTCAAAAACATGCCACATTATCCGTCATCACCAGCACTTCGCGCAACTGGGTGGTCTATACTACATTGACATTTGAGGCACACTTCGACGCAATGACAATAGCTTATGCGAAAAATTAAGCCGTGTTCGCTACGCATCTGTTTTTTTCCATCCAGCGGATGCTCTCCTCCGCCGGCAAAGGTCCGTGTGGATGGCGAGAAGCTCCCAGCCCATGCTCAGCATGGCAGAGAACCTCAGCTTGGAGCCGGGTTCATCGCGCCAAACCCTCAGCGGCGCCTCGAGCCACTCCTCCGGCGGGCAAGCCGCGATACCCGGCGTCTCGGGGTAACTCAGTCGGCCGAGCAACTCCACGTCAAACGCCCAGCGGGCGGAGAAAGGCCGCCGTAGCGCATCGGCGAGAGCCGGCACAACCCTGAACAGCTTGGCCCCGCATTGCGTATCGTAGACCGCACACCCCAGGGTGACAGCGGCGCACGTGGCAAACACGCGCCCCAAGTAATGGCGCAGCGGATGGCGTTCAATGTGATAGCCCGCCATGGCGACACGCGCACCGAGCAACACGTGCTTCCGTTCGCGCCCGATCATGTCTACAAGCCGCATCATCTCCTGAGCGGGCGTTGCGCCGTCCGCATCCAGATAGCCCACCACGTCTGCATGCTCACCGACCGCACGGAGCAAGCCTTGCCGCACGGCCTCGGCCTTCCCGACATTGGCCGGAAGATCCAGGACGTGACAGCGCCCGTTGGACATCCCCGCCATCCTCTGCAACGCCGTCAACGTGCTGTCGGAAGACCCGTCATTGACAAGCAACAGGGACACGGATTCTCGGTCCAGCAGCGGCATGAATCGCTCCGGCGCAAAACGCCTCTCTTCATTGTAGCAGGGGATGATGATGACTATTTTTCCGGCATAGTGCCCACCAACTGAGCCCAGGAACCAACACCTTGCGCCTGGCCAGTGCCAACGACAGTCTGCTGTCAAGCGTAAGCGCCCCAACCATCAGACGGTGTGTGAACCGTCCCCACCGCCATTCCAACCCCCTAGGATCTGACGCGTGCGCTGCCGGCCTGAGAAGCCGGCCCCAGACGGTACCGATCACACGTATCGGCAAGAGCGACAGGAAGAGACCCCCCGCGCAGATGATCTCCAGCCCCGCGCCCTCGAGCAAGCCCCTTGCACCGTCAGGCCGAAAGCGACAACGATGGCCCAAGGCCCGATCATGCTCCCCATAGAGAGCCGGCCACGCCGGAACGCTGATAATGGCATACCCGCCCGTCCGCAAGTGTCGCGACACCAACTCGGCTAGCCACTCGTGGGGGTCGTCCACATGCTCCAACACGTCCAGCGCCAGAAGCATATCGCCGACATCCGTGTCATCAAGCTTCGGTGTCCGCCGATGCCTAGGCGACGGATCTGACGACATGTCGTAATGGATGTCCCAAGAGATCAAACGTGACCCCTCAGGCAAGACGCGAAGCAACTCCAGACCAAGCCAACCATCTCCCGCACCGGCGTCCACCATGCGATAAGCCCCGGAATCAAGCCCAAATGTATGCACCAAGCGGATCAGGAAATGACGCTTTGCCAGCTCCCAAGGATGACGGAGGAACGCTCGGCTGACAGGCTGCTCGCTCAGATCCATGACCACTCCCTCCGTTGTCTCGATCTCAGCAACAGGGCCGCCAGCACGATGGCCAACGCCTCCGCAGCAAACCAGCCCGCACCGACCAATTGTGCCGTGCCTCGCCACTGGCCTGACAGGAGCTGCTTCCATGCCAACGGGCGGCCAACCCGGACATCAGGAGGCGCAGGAAGCGGCTCCACCGTGCGCAATGCGCCGCCTGGCTCGACAACAAGCGCCACCCTTCGTCCGTCGCCAGCCACTCCCCACGGGAATGAAAGCCCTTCCTGTAACGGCGGTAAGCAGATGCCATACACCGCTTCTCCGTGTGCGTCCCGATAGATCCGGCGGCGATTCTCCGGGAACGCGCCAGGGAACGGGCTCACCAGCCAGGTCACGCCGAGTTCCGCAAAGCGCTGATCGTATTCGGCTCGGCGCGCGGCATAGTCGCCCCATCCGACAGTGACACGCCATGGCGTCGAAAACCCGTCGTGGGCCATCGCCGCCTCGGCGTTCTCCAACGGCTCAAAAAGATGGGCAGATTGCAGACCGACCAGCAGGGGCGCGTTCCCCAACAGACCGTGCAGCGGCGCGGCAATGGCGTTCATGTGGATGCGCCGGTTGCCCACCCAAGCGATCCGTTCTCCCGGCTGGATGCCCCATTCGCGCATCAGCGCCCGTGTCTCGGAACAGACGGTGTTGATGCTGCTCCCGGGCACACGCGTACCGGCCGGAAACAGATCAAACGGAAGGGCGCGAAAGGAGACGGCGGCCGACAGACCGATCAGACCGATCAACGCGCACACGTGGCGCTGCCGTGAGACGCGCCATGCTTCGGATTGGGCCAACGCCATCGCGAGCGCCAGCGCAGCAGTGAAGATCGACAGCTTCCACGTCCAGCGGAAGCCCGCGAACGGCCCCACGCCCAACCAGGCGACAGAGGGGAAGGTCTGGGCGCTCAGCAGCATGCCCAGACCTGCAACGAGAACGACCCATACCCAGTTCCTCCTGCGAATGGCGACGCCGACCGAAAGGATCAACAAGGGGCAGAAGAAGATGCCGATGCCCCTCCAAGAAACCCCGGGCCAGATGGAAAACAAACGTGAAGGGACCAGATTCCCGACCGACAACCCCACAAGCCACGTAGGCAACGACTGGGACTGAAGGAGCAAGAACGCCTTGTCTCCTCGAGACGCAAACCAGTTCGATGCCGCCAGAAGCGACTGCTGATGGATGAAGAGCAGGGGGATCACCACCGGAACCAACGCGACAACCATCACCAGCCAGTCACGCAGGCACTCACGTTCACGCCCCAAGGCCAGGCGCCAGCCGAACAGCAGAGCCGTGCCAAACACGAACATCTGCGGATGGGCGGCCAGAAAGAACGCGGCAACCAGCGCCGTGAGCCACAGACGGTTCTGCAGTGTCCACACCGAATGCTTGCGGCTGATACGCCATAGCAGCAGCGCCAAGCCGAGAAACCAAGGATAGCAGGCCAGGTAGCTGTGCCAGTTCATGCCGATGGCGATCGGAGCCGGCTGCACCATGGCCAGGCAGGCCCACAACGCGCGCCGGGGCCGATCCAGCACCCCTGCCGTCAGCCCGTAAACCAGCAAGCCGACCAGCGCCAGATGCAGCGCCGCGCTGATCTCCAAGAGTGCCAACGGGTTGCCAATCAGTCTGGCCAAGAGATTGGCCAACAGATACGGCGGGTAAAACACCCCTGCCTGAATGCCTTCCCACGGCGTCCAGCCGCATCCCAGACGCCAATCAACGGCGAGAAAATGGCCGCCAAGCAACGCATCGGTGTGTGCCTGAATCAACGGCAGGAAATAGATTGGCGCATCGTCGGTGCTGCCGAACGGTAACGGCCGGCCCACGTTCAGCAACGCCACAAATCCGAAGGCGAACAGAACGATGCCCAAGACATCGAGTGCTGCGATCACACGCTTTCTTCCGGCCAGCACGGATAAGCACTCTCCCCCATCCTTCGACACCTGCCACTTCATTTTGCAGAGCATATCAGGCCTCGGCCTTCACACCAAGCGCGGCGGCGACGATTGCGTAATGGGTTAGCATGTTGAAAAACAATCGCTTTTCGTCCGTTATCGGCCCACATAGGCCAAAAGCATTACGGAATCAGTCTGGAGCAGCGGTGTCATGGCGAAGAGCATGCCAGAAGTGGGAATAAACGTCAAGATTTCCACCCTTCAGCGGATCCCGAAACCGGACCCAGTCCCAGTTTTTCACCCTGAAGCGAACCGGGGCAGTTCCTGCTGTATTTCGGCCGTTCCGCGTGCCGTCCTCCGCTCATGGCGCCCTTTGCCGCATCTGTTGAAGCGTCGGGCGATGCCGTCGGCGAGCGCGTAGTAGTGGACGTCGGGGACGCCGAAGAGGCGTTTCGAGATGCGCGTGATATTGCCCACGAGTATGCCCGGTTGCGGAGGTT
The DNA here is from genome assembly GCA_964580075.1 of uncultured Akkermansia sp. Classification (GTDB taxonomy): domain Bacteria; phylum Verrucomicrobiota; class Kiritimatiellia; order RFP12; family JAAYNR01; genus VGWG01. The sequence goes on from CAZOJL010000014.1 coordinate 4,276, forward strand.
CGCCCAGGCCGCGATGTCCTTGTCGTAGGGAGGCGTCCCGATGCCGGTGGCTTTGAGGTAGACGATGTTGGGTGGTCGTCGGTTCATCACACGCACTCCGGAGCCTTCCACGCAAAGGACGGCCGCAAGTGCGAGTAGGGATGTGTATTGTAAGGCGCGATCGGCTGCATGCCTCGCCATTTCCATCCGATGAAATCCAGCAACACATCCCAATCCTCCGTGGCGTGGGAATGAGGGCCAGGCCGCAGGTGAAAGGCGAGCTGGTCCGGGCTGCCCAGAAAACGATACACCTCGCCGGTCGCCCAGGCGCACTGCACCATGCCTTCCGGATTCGACCAGCGGTCGTCCAGTGCGTAAGTCAGCAGGACCGGACGCGGCGCGATCGCGGCCAGCAGACAGTGCTGGTCAAACGGAATCTCACCTTCCCGTCCGAGATAAGGCGCCAGGCCAGGGCCGAACCAGGATGGAAAGACGCGGACGATGTTGAGCGACTCCGCGCCATGCCCCAGGTAGTGATAAGCAGCTCCGCCACCGGTGCCGGCGGCATTGTCGTTAACGAGCGTGATGCGGTCATCCGTTGCGGCTGCGAGAAGCACGGTCTTGCCGCCGCGCGAGTGGCCGGTCACAGCGATGCGGGTTTTGTCGACAAACGGCAGTGTGTACAAGAGGTCCACACACCGGTGATAGCCCCAGGCCCAGGCCGCCAGGGCACCGAACGTCCGGCCTGGATAGACGTCGTAGAGTCCCCCCTTTCGCTGATTTGGATCCGGAACCCCCGGGTACCCCAGATCTTCAGCCATTTCCGTCCGGTTGAAGGTTATCAGGGCGCACCCGCTGCCAAGCACGCATTGGGACACATCATCCGATATATACGACCAGCATCCGTCGCCGTTCACAATGGCGGGGAACGGTCCGTCCCCCCTCGGAAAGAGGATCCGGACGCAGAAGGAAATGTCGCGGTCACCACCCCGGCAGGTGACGCGGTAGGTCCAGAGTTGCGGCGTGTCGGGCCAGCGGCGCACCGCGGAATGAGCCAGTGTTTCCACCTCGATCGCCTCGGACGCCGGCGGCATCCCGCCGTATTCCAGGTCCAGGATCAGATCGCGCCATGCCGCCGCGCGCTGCGGCCACTCTTCCCGGTTCCGTAGCCGACCGCCTTTGGGACGCGCAAAGGGATCAGGCAGTCCGCCCCCGTTCACGATTGGCTCGGACGGATATTCGTTTCTTCCGCTCGGTTCAGTCATGCAACACCCCGTTCTCTTATGGCCCACGCAAGTATCACTTCACATTCTGACCGCCGATGCATCACTTCCGGCGTCGTTGCGGAAATCTGACATACATTTACGCACAGCCGCCGTACCGGCCAGCAATCCGACAGTCTCGCCAAACACCTCCGCATTCAGGTCCGCCACGCCGAAGTTCGCCACAAGGGCGTACCGGTTGCCGTCCGCACCGTCCACCCACGCGCCTCTGAGCTCTTCATGCTCGAACGGAACGGCGTCCCCCTGGACACGCGCCGTTCCGTCGGCCGTCACGCCCGATAGAACGGCAAAACCGACATCGGCAAGCACAGAACCCGGGCGGCAGCGCGTAAGCTCATGCCCGACATGCAGGCAGATTTCCTCCGTGAAGAGCGACTGATAGCGCCCCGCGCGCCGTGCCGTTGAACGATCCACGAGCAGACCGTCCCCGCCGTAGAGCGCCACAACGCCAAGACGATCATCCACGTTCAGCCAACAACCTAGAAGCGCGAGCGTCTCGTCGCGTTCCGGCGGCGAAACGAGCACGGTGCGGCCGGCTGAAGAAAAGACCTCGCGGCGATACCCGTTGAACAGGTCGTTCGGAATCACGAGGTGCAGATCCTTGCGTTCCTCGAGGTATCCCACGCGGTCAGCGGCGGCAACGACATACTGCAGGCACAGGCAGGTTCTTCCGTCAGGCAACGCCGCAAACGCGATGTGCGTCACGGCCTGATCGGTGCAAAATCCGGCTTCGCCCATGGAGGCGTTCACCCCCTCCATGACCGCACCGCAGGTGACAAAGCCATCGTTGCCCAAAGGCGCGATGTGATGATGCAGCAAGCGGCGATGTGCGTTTGACTGGGTTCCGTCATCCCCGAGGAAACGCAACACAGGACACAGGTTCAACGACCATTCGGCCATGCTGCTGTCCTCTGGCGGCACGCAAAGGCCTTGCGCCAGGTCGTGTGCCCGCCAGGCAAACGATGCCAGGCGGTGGGCCGAACGCAGCAACACCGCGCCATGCTCATCCTCTTGCCATTCGCCCGCGACCGAGTCCTCGAACGACACGGTACCAGGCGTCGGCGCCTGCACCAGTGGCAGATAATTCAGCAGCATGGCCAGCACACATGCACGGTCGGCTTCCAGCCGCGTGAAGTACTGGGGATTCCGGCTTCGCATTGGCGCCAGCCTGCCTCCGTAGAACGTGCCGTTCCCCGACGCCTCTGCCTCACGCTCCATCAGGGCCAGTTGATGACCGGCCAGCTCCAGCGCGTGCGGATCGTTAAAACGATCGGCGGCGAAGAGCAGCGCAGGGAGCAGATACTCCTGGCAGTATGCGTAGCGTACGCGGGTATCGCCACCGATCCGCGCGAGACGTCCGTCACCAAAAATAAACCCGCGCAGAACCCGCCAGAGATCGGCCTGGTGGTGATAGAGCGATTCCGGCGGCTTCGCGCCCGCCCGCTTGAGATCGAAATGCAATATGGCGGCGTTGCTGGCGCAGATCGCCATGTACCCCACGTTCAGATAACCGTGATGATCCAGGGCATAGTGAGGAAAGAAGTTTGCTCCGGCATGCCGTTCCGATACCGGCCGGCCGGCGATGATGTTTGTGTCTGTGGCGTCAGGCTCGATGGAGACTCCGTTGATCAGGAAGCGATGCGCCTGTTCCTGCCAGGCGGAGGCATGGGTCTCATCCGGGAAGAGCTGCGCCACGCGCCAGAGAAGGCAACCGGACCAGATATTGGACTCCGGCCGGTTACGCCCTTCATGCGCCCAGAGCCCGCCGCACACGCCGGCATGCTGTCCGCGGGAAGGCGTCAACAGCCAGTCGGCCTCGCTGATCATCGCCCGGCGCAGGGCATCCCGGTCCACGGACAGAAGCGCACCGTCCAGATGCACCAGTCCGTTCATGGCGCGCTCAATGCCGAGCATGCTGATCCAGTCGTTGCCCCAGCGTCTGCCGTTCGTCCCGGGCCGGCGACCGGTCACGTGCGTGGCGAGCACGTATCGCAAAGCCGAGAGCGCCCGCTGTTGCCAGTGATTCTCGCCTGCCGGTGCCACCTGCGCCGCCAGGGTCGCCATGGCGGCGGCATAGTTCCAGTTCGACTGTACGCCCCAGTGCGGATAGCCGGGGCCGTAGCAGCCCAGGGACGGATCGTCGTCAAATGTCTGCCATTCCGGTTCGACGGCCTCCGCCCATCGTTGCAACAGCCGTATTGCACGGCCCTTTATCTCAGCCATTTTCACCCTCATTGGAGAACCAACAGGTCCTCAGGTTCGCGCCACGGTATCTTCTCATCCCACCCCCAACATGGTGTCCTGCGTCGCCTGCTGCCATTCATTCAGCAGCCGGCGATGACGCTGGATTTCGTCCTCGAATTCAGGGTTCGCCGCAAGATTATGCATCTCGCCCGGATCGGACTCCAGATCAAAGAACATCTCCCGGCGGCTGCCGTGAGAAAATACGACGTACTTGAACCTGTCCGTCCGGACCATGCGGCCTGTCTTGGCGGGCTCGCCAGGATCTGGATCGAGTTCAGCCACCACATACGGTTGGCCGGGCAGAGCGGACTGCCCGATCACCGGCCGCAGACTGACGCCCGTGACGCGCGGATCAACGGGCACGCCGGCGAAGTCGCAGAGAGTCGGAAGAATGTCCACACCGGATGCAAGATGTGTCTGATCCACGCGCCCGGCATCAATGACACCGGGCCGGCGGAAGATCAGCGGCACTGAGACCGGGTTTTCATACAGCATTTGCTTGACCACCCAGTTGTGAGAGGCCATGCCTTCGCCGTGGTCGCTGGTGAACACAACCAGTGTGTCTTCCTCCAGTCCGGCATTGCGCAGCGCATCCATGATCCTGCCAACCTGCACATCCGTTTCCTCAACAATGCGGCTGTAGGCGTGCAGATACCCGCGCCAGTGGTCATCCGACCAGTCGGTTATGAGAGTCATTTCGGCGGCATACCGGCGTCGATTGCGGCATTCGGTGATGAATTCGGGTTCGTTCGGGTCCCGGGCCAGGTTTGACGGCAGTACAGGCCCTTCGACAGCTGTGCGGGGCTGGATCGTGCCCTCGATGATGGAATAGCAAATGTCGTGCGGGTTATGCAGCGACACCACGAGCAGGAACGGATCCTCGTGCGGTTTCTTCAAGAAGGCGATCGCCTGGTCCGCTGTCGGCCCGTCGGTGGCCCGGCCCAGCCAGGATTTTGGTGGTTCCGGAAACGTCAGGAACTCAAACCCCTGCCGATCAACTGGCGCCCAGTAATAGACGCAGTGATCCAGATGCCATTTTCCGGTGTAGGCTGTTTCATAGCCAGCATCACGGAACATATGGCCGATGGTCCGGCAGTCCGGCGACAGCGCGCAGCCATTGAAGCGTGCCCCCATCTCGTGCGGCATCCGGCCGGTCATCAGCGATGCCCGTGCGGGCGAGCAGACCGGCGAGGTGCAATACGAGCGCTCGAAGCGCACGCCGCTTGCCGCGAGCGCGTCCATGTTCGGCGTATGCGCAGGCATGCCGCACGCGCCCATGGCGCGCAGAGATTGCTGATCGGTGAATATGAACAGGATGTTGGGTCGCTTGTCTCTCATTTTCGTTTTGCTCCTTTCGGAAGTTCCGGGTGTTCTTCTCTTTGTCGCGAGGGCGCTTCCTGGTTTTCCGTGCGATCCCTGATTGATCTTTGGTGCGCGCAGGTGAAACGCGGCAAACGACTAAGTGAGTCGACTAAGTGTAACCGACTAAGTGTGGGACTAAGTGTCACGGGAAGTAACCTTTGAGAGAGAGGTGAGCATGGCCGCGATACAGCGTAACATTTCGCGCCCGTCTTCTACTTGGGAAGGTTCAGCAGAACCCCTGGCCGTTGCCAGATCCACGAGCGCTGCAGACTGGACCGTCGCTTTGAATGCAATGCCTAGAAATTTTGCCTGATCGGCTCCGCTGAAACGACCATTGCTCTCTGCCAGATTAAGGACTATCGCGGTCGTTGCCGCGTCGAGTTTGGAAAACAGGTCTGCACTGCACGAGAACGCTGTGAACAGGCTTTCTACCCAACCCGTGAGTCGGAGCGCTGTCTGATACACGTCCATATCCTCGTGACTGAACAGGCGGCCCTTCACCGTGCGATACAGGGCACGATCTTCGCACACTCTGTTGGCCGTTGTCTTCCGCATGGCAATGAGCATACTGACGATTTCGGCCAACACATTCTTGCCACGATAGACGTCGCGGCTCATCAAGAGGTTCTTCGCGACTAACACATCCAGGCAGGCGGCGCATTCCAGTGCAGACCCGTTTGCGTGACCCAAGCAGACGATCCGTTCCTTCGGAGACCACGAACTACTCGCATGAGCAATGTTGACAAGAATGCTTTCCGCTGCGTGATCAAGGTGGCCGCAAGCGACAACTCGCCTGGAGAACGTATCCAGCAGTTCGCTTCGGCACGCAGCAAATGACATGCCTTTCTGGTATACGTTCAGTTTTTCATAACCAAATGGTTGGGCCATAGCTAAAGTTCCCGCTTCCCACACTCAGTCCCACACTTAGTCTTACACTTAGTCGTCTACACTTAGTCCCCACACTTAGTCGTTTACGCTTAGTCCCCACACTTAGTCGTTCCCATTCCTTTGTCCGTCCTTGTCATTCATCGTCACCGCTGTCTGTGGTCAATCCCTCACCCCTCCCGACTGACCGACGAATGTGCGGTGACAGTCCTCCCAGAGCGCGGCCATTCGCGCAACGCGGTCGGGATGTTTCTTTGCCAGGTTGTTCAGTCGACCATAAACTCAAGACAGCAGACCCCGGTTCCATTACTCTTCTTCATGTTCAGTTGCAGAGTCCTTGTGATTTGTGATTTCCAGTCTGACCCCGTACGTCCGGGCATTACTCCAGCCCGAGGCGGACGAACTGTTCCGGCGGCGCATCGTTCTCCTTCATGCACGTGACAAGCAGTTGGGTCATCGCATCCTCGGCCGCCGGATCCTGCAGCGGCGTTTTCTGGCCCGGATCCTTGTCGATGTCGAACAGCATGGTCTTCAATTGACTTTCATCCGACCAGGCGCCGCTCTTGATCTTCATGGTCCGGCAGCCCTTGGTGAAGGAAAAGGGTTCCTGCAGTCCTTCAAGCCGACGGATTTCCTCGACTTCGAAGGTCCTTCTCATATGCGTGGGCATGAGCGTGTAGTTATAGAGCGGGGAATTATCGGCGTTTGCCGGACTGCGCATATAGACATAATGGCCGTCGGTGCAGTTCACCTGCGCGCCGTGCATCCCGAAAAGACCGGCCTCGCGAACCGGTTTATCAGCGGCAATCGTCTCGCGCAGCGGTTTGCCCTGCATGTCGTCCGGGAGCGGAAGACCGAAGTATTCGAGGATCGTCGCTGGCAGGTCGATCGTCTGAACCAGGCTCTTGCGCCGCTCGCCCTTTATGTTTGCACGCGGATCCCAGATGAAGAGCGGCGTATTGGCGATTTCATTATAGAACGGCATCCTGCACTTGCCCCACCAGTCGTGCTCACCGAGCAGAAAGCCGTGGTCGGTATTGACGATGAGCATCGTATCCTTCCAAAGATCGAGGCGATCCATCTCGTCCAGCACACGACCGAGATGATGATCGCACATGGAGATGAGCGCGGCATTGGTCATTCGGTAATGTCTGGACAGGCGTTCGTCCCCGGCCGGCGCGTAATCGGGCCAGTCATTCTGGAATTTGGCAAAGTCGTAGTCGTATAGATTCTTGAATCGTTCCGGCGTGAAATAGGGCTCATGCGGATCGAAGGTCTCCACCTGCAGGAACCAGTTGTCGTGCCTGGCGTTCCGGCGCATGAATTCGATGCCCATGGCGATGGTCCTGGCCTGCGGAAACTGATCCTCCTCCGGCATGTGATGCCGGTTGATGGAGTCCTGAAAGCACCATTCGCTACCCTTTTGCGGGTTGTGATTGAAGATGGACTTGTCCAAATCGGCCATCCAGGGATCGCCTTCCTGGCCGCGTGAGATTTCCCATGTCTTGTAGCGGGTATGATAATTGCATCCGCCTTCCTCCCAATAGTGGTAGTGGTCGCTGGCGAGATGACTCCAGATTCCGTTCCTCTTGAGGATTTCGGGCATCGAATCGTCGAACGGCTCGACGGGGCCCCAACTCCGGTGCAGAAAGTTGTAGCGACCGGTATGCAGCTCACGCCGCGCCGGCATGCAGGGCATGCTTCCGACGAACGATGTATCGAAGGTTACGGTTCTTTCCGCGAGCCGCTTGAAGTTGGGTGCATGGACCCAGTCGCAACCGTAAGGTGGCAGCATATGGCGGTTCAGCGAATCAAACATCAGCATGATGGTCTTCATAAGAATCTCCAGCTTAGGGCCCTTACTTGTGTCTTGTGGTCTCTCGAATTTTCAAGCCTGTATTGTAATCCAGTTGCTGCGGTTCGCCGGGCTCAACCACCCGCAGCCGGGTCATCCCGTAGCACCCCAGCATGTTCGTGCCCTGGGTGTCTGTCACTTCCTGGAACGGCACGCCGACCGGCGCCGGATAACGCCTGGCGCGGATGTATTCCCCGTCCACGTCGGGCAGGCCGACCGAGTAGCTGATGTGCAGGGCGTTCATGTAGTTGAAGTACAACGGCATCCGCGCCCGGTTGCGCAACCCTGCCCAGGCCAGGATGTCCTTTTCGTACTGAGCTTCCCCGATCCCCGTGGCTTTGAGGTAGATGATGTTCACGCCCTCAACGGCGCGGTCGTGGCGCGTGAATTCGTACTCGATCTTCACATCCCCGACAAAGCTGTCGCGGGTCCAGAGCACCATGCTGTCGTCGTTGTCCTTGATGTCCGGCCCAGCGCGCAAAATCATGCCCTCCGGCGTATTCTCGACCGTGGCCGTGTCGCCGTCCAAAAACCACTTCGCCCGCCAGTCGCCGCACCCGTCATCGGCAAAATCCATCCGCCAGACGTCGTCGCGGCGGTTCTCATGCTTGCGGTCCGTCATGACTTTTCTCGCTCTTTCGGTCACACGACCGTTCCAAGATCCGCCCGCCGCCGCCAGAAGGCTGCGCCGGTGTGGTGGGCCGCGTCGTCCCATTCCCGGGCCGTCCGCAGGAGCCGCTGCCGCAGCTCGGACAGCGCGGGCTTTGACTCTCCATGATCCACCAGGTTCCGCATTTCTGAGGGGTCATCGGCCAGGTCGAACAACTGGGTGGCCCCGCAGGCATACTCGATCAGCTTGTGCCGCCCGTCGGTCATGCCGCGAATACTGTTGTCGTAGGCCAGATAAAGATTATCGCGCCGCTTCGCGTCCGGATCCTTCAGGCAGGGCAGCATGCTGACGCCTTCCACCGAGTTGGGCACCGATACACCAACCATATCGCACAACGTCGGAAAGATGTCCAGCAGATACGTCAGCGTGTGGCTCTGCCGCCCGTTCGGAATGCCCGGCCCGGCAAAGATCAGAGGGACCCGGACACTGTGATCATAAAGGTTCTGCTTCCCCATCAACCCGTGCCGGCCAACGGCCAGCCCGTTGTCACCGGAAAACACGATGATGGTGTTCTCCAGCGCACCCTTCGTGCGCAGCGCCTCGAGCACACGGCCCAGGGCGGCGTCCAGGTGGGTAATCATGGCATAGTATTCCGCGATGTGCCGTCGGATCTCCTTCGGCGTGCGCGGGAAGGCCGCCAGCATTTCATCGCGGATGCGCAGCGCGCCGGTATCGATGAGATGCTCAGGGACGAAGTTGGACGGCAGTTCGATCTTGTCCGGATCATAAAGTTTCAGGAACTCCTCAGGCATGCTGCGCGGGTCGTGCGGAGCCATGAGCGAGGTATACATGAAGAACGGCCTCGCGCCGTCCCATTCCTCGATGAAGCGGATGGAGGAATCGGCGAAGATATCGGTGGAATGCCGGCCGGCATGAAAGTGATCGCCCCGGCGTTGTTCCACCTTGTTGGTCAGCCAGGGATTGCGTATGCACGGGGCATAGCGCTCGTACCTGCCCCCGGGATCAAACCGGCAGAGAGGGACCATCCAGTGATCCTCCATGCCGCCGAAGAAGATCTCGTCTCCGCATTCAAAACCCCGCGCATAAGACGCTGTTCCGTTATGCCACTTGCCTGTGCCGAAGGTGAGATACCCGGCCTGCCGCAGGCACTCCGCCAGCGTCACATGATTCGGCGGGATCTCCTGACCTTCGCCCTGGATGTGGTAAAGCGTGCGTCCCGTGTGGAGCATGGCGCGGCTGGGCATGCACACCGCGCCGCAGCTTCCGCCGGGAATGTGCGCATGCGTAAACACCGTGCCGGTGGCAGCCAGCGCATCCAGGTTCGGCGTGAGAATGGCGCCGTTCCCCAGCGCGCGGATCGTATCGAAACGCTGGTCGTCGGCGAAAAAGAATAGTATGTTCGGCTTGTTACGATTCATGTCTCTTCTTTGTTTGACTGTCTATTCGTAATTGCGGCAGGATCCGAATTTCACCTCGGGCATCCTTCCGTCTCCCGCGTCGGGATACAACTTGTTCTTGTGGTCCACGCCGTTAATGCCCCAACCGGTGCGGATGCGCGTGGTCCGAATCAGCCACTCCAGGAGCAGCCGACGGCTCTGCTCCACCGGCTCTCGGCACTCCGGCACGTGGTAGAGATTGTTCAGCTCCTCGGGATCGGCCTCACCATCGTACAACTCGCCGACATCTTCGCCGAACGTCTCCGGTTGATAGTGAACGAACCGCCACTTGCCCCAGCGGATGGCCTTCGAATGCGGACACTCCGTTGCCGCGAGTTCGCGGACGGACCGGTTTCCTCCGGCCAGCAGGCTCGTGATATCAAGGCCGTCCACCCATGGCATGGCGGGCAGGCCACATAGAGCGGCCATGGTGGGCGCCATATCCACGTTCTCTGTCAACTGTCCGCACACCTGTCCGACCGGCGTCACGCCGGGCGCGCGCCAGAGCGAAGGCACGCGGCACACGGCTTCGCTGCAAATGCCGGGAGCTTTCTCATAGATGCCATACTGGCTCATGTACGCGCCATGGTCGGCGTTGTAAATGACAATCGTGTTCTCCGCCAGACCGCTCTTCTCCAGGTGATCGAGCAGCCGTCCAACTGCATGGTCCGTGTGGGTGATGCTGGCCAGATATCCTTTCCAGCGCCGCTTCGCGGCGGCCACGTAATCGGCGCCGGTCTCTTTCCGCCAGGACGCGTGCATCTCCCGGAAATGGGGAGGGCGATGATCGCACGGGTATGTGAAGGACTTCGGCAATTCGATGTCGTCCGGGTACATATCCCAGAATTCGCGGGCGGGGACGCACGGATCGTGCGGACGCTCGAACGACACCTGCATGCAGAACGGGGCGTCGCCGCAACCGTCCATGAACCGGATGGCCTCGCGCACGGACCAACCCTCCTGCGACATGTCGAACGGGATTTCCGACGCGCGTTGTTTGGGTTCGCCCCAGAGATCGGACTGATAGAATTCATGTTTGTCTTGCAGTCCTTTGGCTTCAATTTCCCTGCACCAAGGGGTATCTTTGGGTTTTCCATCCATGCCGACATAGGAGTCGGCGCAATAGTCGAAATCTTTTTCAAGCCAGATCCGCGGCGTGGTCGGCAGGTGCAGTTTGCCAATCCCGGCCGTACGGTAGCCGTGTTTCTTGAAATGCGAAAACGAGCCTGGCAGCCAGTCCGGGCGAGGACCGTACAGACCGTAGAAGCCGTGGTTGTGGCAGTACTGGCCGGAAATCAGGCTCACGCGGCTCGGGGTGCAGATTGTGTTCTGTGTGTAGCAGCGCGTAAAGCGCATGCCCGAAGCCGCCAGCCTGTCAAGGTTCGGCGAGATGACCTGCCGGTGCCCCGCGTGCCCCATGCAGTCCGCATGGTGTTGATCCGCTATAATGTGCAGTACATTCATACGCTCAGACATGCCTTGCTCCCTCACTTCATTTAGGTCGGTGGAACCAGGAGTAATGGTGTCTGGGTGCAGCGGACTTCATCACTTCCGGCGCAGGCGTAGGCACCTCGGGCCATGTGTCGCCGGAGCGCCGGCACCAGTCATGCAGCGCTTCCGCCATCTTTGCCCGCTGTCCAGCGTACTGCGGATCTTCCGCCAGGTTGCGCGTTTCCAGGGGATCGGCGGCCAGATGATACAGCTCGTGATCACCCTCACGCGATTCGACGTACTTCCAGTCACGCGTCATCCACATGCGCAGCGGACTCATTAAGTCGGTCCAGCTCGTGGAATGGAATTCCGCCTGAACCGCATCGCGTACGCTGTCGGTCGCGCCCGTCATCAACGGACTCAGATCGACGCCCTGGACGTCCCGTTCGGGCGGAAGCCCGCAGATCGAAAGAATCGTCGGCAAAAGATCAATCTGTGAGGCCAGTCCATCGGTGCGCGGGACGATGCCTTGCGCCCGCATTCCCGCCGGCGGACGGATGATCAGGGGGACGCGGATCAGTTCCTCGTACAGGCTCGCGCCTTTAAGGATAAGACTGTGACTCCCCATCAGGTCGCCGTGGTCGGAGGTGAAGATGAACAGCGTGTTGTCCAGTTGGCCGGTGTCGTTCAGGACGCCCAACATCCGGCCCATGAGGTGGTCAATGTAGCTGACCGAGCCCAGATACCGCGCCCACATGGTTTTCAGTTCGGTCTCGGTGAACTGGAGCGCGGACTGCAACTGCAGGTCGGCGCGCTGCAACCAGCGCTGACCGCTTTCATCGCGGTAGTTGTCCGGCAGGACCATGTCGGCGGGGTCATACATCGAGAAAAACGGTTCGGGACAGACGAACGGCGCATGCGGCTGGATGCATGACCAGGTGAGGAGAAAGGGCGACTCGGCGCCGGCGCGGCTTCGGATGTAGGTCTCGGCCTCGCTGCAGAGGTAGGTCGAGACGAAGTGCGCCAGCGGCACCTGCGATGGCCCGCAGATCGTCCAGGTGTCATAGAGATCGTGGTCCGGATCGATCCCGTTCCGATTGCCGGCGACATCTATTCCCTGCTTCTCCGCGTAGCAGGCGTAGTTGTTGTCTTCGGGTCGGCTGGTATCGCCCTCGCTTTCGCTGTAGCGGACGACAAGGTCCCGGAAGCCGCGGCGGTCGCCGCCGGTGCCCAGATGCCACTTCCCGATATAGGCGGTATGGTAACCGGCGGGCCCGAGGTAGTCTGCCAGCACCTTCACGTCTTCGGAAAGATGGAAGCGGTTGGCGCCAGGCCCCGAGTTCTGGTTGGCCACCATGCCATGCGAAGAAGGGAGGCGTCCCGACAGAATAGACGCCCGCGCCGGCGAGCACATGGGACTGGTGCAGTAGGCATGGGTGAAAAGCGTGCCGCCCTCCGCCAGCCAGTCCAGATGCGGTGTACGCACCGTGGTTCGTCCGGCGGCCCGGATCGTGTCGAACCGTTGCTGGTCGGTGATGATCAGGACTACGTTGGGTTTGTCTTTCGTCATGGCGTTCTTCATCATCGAGCAGATCTGTGGCTTTGCCACGGATCCACCCAGGGCTGGGACGCTTCATACTTGACCTCGCCATAATGGGTGAGGCCGTCGCGTTCGAGATAGCGGTGCCCGTCCAGGAACTCGTCTCCCATCCGGTCCAACCGTTTCTGCAATTCGGATTCGAGGCGCGCCCGGACAGGACCTTGCGCAGGATCGCCCGCCAGGTTGTGCATCTGGAAGGGATCCTCCTTGCGATCATAGAGCAACCACGGCCCATCGGTGTTGCGCACATAGGTATAGCGCTCAGTAAGCAGGCCGCGGTAGGCTTTCATCCCGTTTATAAGGAGCCATGTGAACTCGGCCGGCATCGTGAGTAACGCGGCCTCTTCGCCGGTCGGCTGCGCCTCCCTGCGGAAGAACGGCGACCAGTCGCGCCCTTCCACGGGCTTGGGAACCGGAAGGCCGCAGAGGCCGAGCAGTGTCGGCATGATGTCGGGGGCGTCGAGCGGCAGCGCGAGGTTTCTGCCTGCGGCGCCGGGCAACCCCGGCCAGCGCAGAAGGAACGGGACCCGGACGGACTCGTCCCACGGATAAAGCTTGGTCTCCACGCCTTGACTGCGGAACATGTCGCCGTGGTCAGACGTGAAAACGACAATCGTGTCCCGCTCGATTCCCGCCTCTCGAATGGCGTCAAGGACCAGCCCCAGGGCATCGTCGAGCGCCGCAATGTGCGAATAGCAACCGCGCAGTTCCTGCGCGGCCTTTTCGCGCAGGGCGGGCGGCACATTGGGTCGCAAGCGTATCTCCCGCCCTTCGTAGCGCTTGCGGTACTCCTCCGGCGCCGTATGCAGCGGGAAATGAGGCGGCCCCCACGACAGCATCAGCATAAACGGCTTCTCGCCGTTCGCATGTTCCCGGATATACCGCGCCGCATCCCGGCTCTGGGCCAGCGCATCGTACTCCTCCCACTTGTGCGGCGTCGGATCGTCGTTAAAGAAGTAAGGCGAGTCGTTGTAGTCATGACAACACTCGAACCCTTTCCAGTAGTCGAAGCCCAACTGGTAGTCGCGCGGCACCACGGCGTATCGGCGCCCGTACTTGCCGTCAGGACTGCCGTACAGGTGCCACTTGCCGATGTAGGCGGTGCGATAGCCGCCTTGTCCGAAGGCCCGGGCGATGGATACGCAGTTCGGGTCCAGTTCCACGTCGTTGATGTAGACGCCATGGGTCAATGGATACTGCCCGGTCATCAGGCTGGCGCGGTAGGGGCAGCACACGGGACAGCCGGAGACGGCATGCGTCACGTTGACGCTTTCCGCGGCCAGTCGGTCCAATACGGGCGTTTCACAGTTCGGGTCGCCGGCGTAGCCGGTGGCGTACGCCGGCCATTCGTCGGCAAAAACGAACACGATGTTCGGTGATCGGTTCCTTTTCATATTTTCGTCCATGCTGGTTGGCACTCACCTCATTGTCGACGCGAAGCGGCGCAAACTTCAGGCGCTGGTTCTGGCTCGGTGTCTGTATAGCCCGGAAGGTTCGTGGGATAACTCGGGTAATCCTGGGTCAGGAGAGCGGCATCCGGATCATCGAGGTACGTCTCGTCAATCCGGGGGCACCGCCGCCAGTCCAGCGATGCTCCCCGTCTGGTGAATGCTTCGGTTCTGCCGGTAGCTTCAAGATGTCGCAGGAGGTGCTGTTTCAACTCCAGCTTGGCGTCATTTGCGTCCGCGGATTGCGCCAGATTCCGGGTCTCGGACGGATCGCTCCGGCGGTCGAAGAGCCACTCGGCAAGATCGCCGGCAGAATAGACGTATTTCCACGCGGTATTGGCCACCATGTAGATGGCCTTGTCGCCTTCGGCGTACTGCGAATACACGGTCCGGGTTGGCTCCGGCTTCGCGGCGAGTTCGGCCAGATCCCGCCCGTCCAGGCTCAACCCTTCGGGCGACAGACCGCACGCTCCGAGCAGGGTTGGAAACAGGTCGCAAAGCGACGTCGCGGTTGAGCATGTCCTTCCGGCTTGGAAGCGTGACGGCATCCGGGCAAGCATGGGCACCCGTGCCGATGCGTCATGCATGCTCCGCTTTCCGAAACAGCCGAAATCGCCGAGATGCTCGCCATGGTCCGAGGTGAACAGGATGAGCGTGTTATCCAGCGCTTCGATTTCCTCAAGTGCGCGGAGGATTCGACCGACTTGAAAATCCACGAACGAGATGGCTCCATAGTAATAAGCCTTGATCAGGCGCAGCAGATTAAGGTCCAGCCCCCGGTCCCGGTACTTGTATCGATTCTGCAGGCGATTGACCCATGTGTGGACGTGGGCGCTGTCGGCAGGTAGCAATGGCAGCGGCATGTCGGCTGCCCGATAGAGCTTGTGCCAGGGTTTGGGCAGGGCAAACGGAGGATGGGGGTGGATGAAACTCGAAAACAGGCACCAAGGCTGCGCGCCGGAGGCCGTCTCCCGAATCCACCTGACGCTTTCGGTTCCAATCCACTGGGACGGATGTGCTGCGGCCGGCAGGGATGAAATCTGCGGGATGTAGTACATCTGTCCCCGCGCCCCATGGGGTTCGTAGTAGTCATAGCCAAGGTCCCGGAGCCAGGCGACATAGTCGTCGGCTTCCGGATCGGACGTCACTTCCTCCTGGGACTGCCGGGATTGAAAGCCACGCAACGCCCGATCATCGGGCGTAAAGTGGCATTTGCCAATGGCGTGCGTGCGGTAGCCGTGGCGTCCCAGGATCGCCGGATATGACGCCCCGTTGTCATCCAGCATAACCCCGTTGTCGAAAAGTCCAGTCTTCTGAGGATAGAGACCGTAGTGCATGCAGCACCGGGCCGGCACACAGACGGGCGACGGGGAGTAGCAACTCGTAAAGGCGGTCCCCTCGTTGACCAGACGATCCAGGCTCGGGGTTCGGATGTGCGGGTTGCCCAAAGCCCGGACCGTATCCGCACGTTGCATATCCGTGAACAGAATCAAGACGTTTGGTCTTTGCTGTGCCATGTTCTTCTCTTTCCCTTCCCTCATACCTGTCCTGCGGCCCGTCATTGTCCGTCCCATGGGCGCGGTGTCCGTGATGGCGGCACAGGGTCCGCGATGCTGCGCCGGTCGCGCTCCACGTCGTCAAACCATTGGTCCAACTCCAGGCCAAGCCGGGCAACCCGGTCCGGATCGGCAGCGGCCAGGTCGCTCTGTTCGAGGGGGTCGTCCTTGATGTTGAACAACAGCGCCGGCGGGGTCGGGCCCAGGTCAACGGGTGGATACGGCGGCTGGAAGATGCCGTGATGGATGAAGTGTTCCGGACCGTACATCGCCACCTGAAGCCACTGGCCGTCCGCCACGTTGCCGCAACGGTCGCGCCAGGGCCGGACAAGCTTCCAGTCGCCGTCGCGGATCGCGGCGTTGCAGTCACACACCGGCGCGTAGCGGTTCCACTGCCAACACCGCTTCGTGATGGTCTTGCCCGGCTCGCCACGCAACACCGGTAGCACGTTGATACCGTCGAGCGGCAGGTTGTCCGGCGGCAGCGCCGTGCCGGTCATGGCCAGGATAGTCGGCAGCCAGTCGGCGAAGTGGACCATCTCGTGCACCTCGCGCTTGCCGGGCAGTCCATCCGGCCAACGGATCAGCATGGGCACGCGGATGCCGCCCTCGAAGGTGTTGCCCTTGCTGCCGTTCCAGTTGCAGTTGAACCGCGTGGTGCAGTTATCGCCCTGGCCGCCGAACTGCGGACCGTTATCGCTGCAAAAGAAAACGATGGTGTTGTCCTCGAGGCCGAGGCGCTTGAGCGTGTCCAGCACGCGCGCGATGCCGCTGTCCATGCGGTGGATCATGCCGTAGAGCGTCGCGACACCCGGCGTGGGCACGCCGGTCTTGCCACGGAACGGCGCGGCCTCGTCTTCCGGGACCTGCAGCGGCGTGTGCGGCGCATTGAAGGTGAGATGCAGAAAGAACGGCTCGTGTTGGTGCCGCTCGATGAAGCCGACCGACTCCTCGACCCAGACATCGGTCAGGTAACGGCCGTCGCTGCGCCGGGCGACCTCGTCCCATTCCACGCGCCATTGCCAGTAGTCCTGCATGGCGGCGCTGAAACAGACGGTCTCATCGAATCCTCGCCGCACCGGGTGGTAGCGGGGATCGAATGAGCCGAGATGCCACTTGCCGATCAGGCCTGTGGCGTAGCCGCCGGCTTTGAGCATGTCCGCCAGCGTCCGCTCACGCAGAGCCAGACGCTCCAGCCCCCACCATTCGAGCGTGTCGATCGAGCCGGTCCGGTGCGGGTAGCGCCCGGTCAGCAGGCAGGCGCGCGACGGGTTGCAGACCGGCGAAGCCGTATAATGCTGGGTCAGACAGGTCCCCTCGCGGATCAGTCCGTCCAGGGTCGGCGTGCTCGACAGACCGTTGTTGAACGCGCTGAAGTCGCCGTACCCGAGATCGTCAGCCAGAATGAACACGACGTTCGGCTTGTTGTTCATTTCCATGTTCCCGTAATTTCCTGAAACGTGTTGATGGGAGTGTAAGGCGTCGGGTAGTCGGTGCCGTGGTGGCTCAGCCGGCAGGAGGCTATGAATTCGGCGACCTGTTGCCGCATCTGCGCGGCGATGTCAGGGTGTTCCTTGACCTTGTCGGCCGTCTCGGCCATGTCGGCATCCAGATCGAACAGCATGTCTTCGGCGCCATCGTTCGAAAGATTGGTCAGGAACTTCCACTGATGGTCAATCAGTCCGATGGTCGGCGAACCGAACATGCCGTTCTTGTGCTCCAGGAACCGGTACGGAATGGCCCTGGGTCGCGTTTGTGAATCGCTCCGGATGAAAGGCAGCAGGCTGATCCCATCCATCGGGCGGTTGTCCGGCATGGTGTAGCCAAGAATTTCCGCGACGGTCGGGAAGTAGTCCAGCGTGCTGCACGGCACAGTCCAGTCTGTTGCAGGCTTAACATGCCCCGGCCACTTCAGCAACGCCGGCACGCCGATCCCGCCGTTGAACAGGCTCCGCTTGCGTCCGCGAAGGCCACCGGTCACGCCGCAGTTGCGCCCGTTTCGCGACACATCCCCGCCGCCTTCCGGACCGTTGTCCGAACAGAACCAGATTATGGTGTCATTCTCGATTCCCAGCTCCCGGAGTTCGCGATTCAGGCGACCGACCTGCTCGTCCATGGCGGTCACGCAACCGTAGTAGTGCTGCTCATCTTCACTGTACTGCGCGTACATGGCCCGATACGCCGGGCCGGCTACGACCGGCATGTGCGGCGTGTGGAACCAGATCACGGCGAAAAAGGGGGTCTTGTGCCCGCTGCATTCCCTGATGAACGGAACCGCTCGGTCCATGATCACCCGCGAATCGTCGCCTTCAAGATTGTCTCGGACAATCTCGCCGTCCTGATCCCAGTAATGCGTGTTGAAGGGGGTGCCCGGCTCTCCCCACATATGACCCCCCTTGGGATGTTTCTCGTCTGGAACCACCATCGGATCCCATGTCGGCACTTTCGCTTCTGCGGAAAAGCATACATCGAACCCGTGCAGCCACGGCGGGGAGAATTCCTGCGCGTGTTCCGGGCCGCCGCGGTTGCTGTCGCGTATGGCGGTGGTCAAGGTGCCGAGATGCCACTTACCGAAATGCCCGGTGCGGTAGCCATGTTCCCTGCACACGCGGGCGATGGTGATCTCCTCTGTCGGCAACCGGCCTTCGTTGGCGTGCGTAACGCCGTAGCGGGAGTAGTGACGACCGGTCAGACACGTTCCGCGCGTCGGCGAAGAGACCGGCCCGCCGGCAAAGAAACGGGTGAATCGCGCGCCCTCGGAGCGCATGGCATCCAGGCCTGGCGTGCGAATGATTTCGTTGCCGTTGAATCCGGTGTCCCCGTAACCGAGATCATCGCACATGACCAGAATAATGTTGGGCTTATCCTTCTTCACGGATTCCTTCCTTTCCCGCAGAACAAACGCCAACTCTGCATTACAACGCCGCCAGTTCGGGCGGGACGGCGGCGCCCGGCGGGAATCCGCCGCCGCCATCCGGCCGGGGAATCCGTCCTGCCACAATATCATCGTACCAGCGATTGACCACCGGCATCTTCGCGCCGGCTTCCGTCCGCCACGCGCGCAGACGTTCCAGCAGCTCCGCCGCCTTCTCAGGATGCGCGGATGAACAGTCGAAAGATTCCGAAACATCGTCGCGCAGGTTATAGAGCGCAGTGCGTCCGTTCTCATACCATTCGATCAACTTCCAGTCGCCGTCGCGGATGGCGCCGGTGGGGCCGCCGCCCTGGTTCGAGTAGTACGGATAGTGCCAGCATAGCGGCTCACGCTTGACCGGGATACGGTCAGCCAGAGCGGGGAGCAGGTTGATGCCGTCCACATGCCGGTCCGGCTGGGCCGCAAGACCGGCCGCGGCCAGGAATGTCGGAAAGAGATCGCACTGCCAGACAACATCCTCGGAGACGCGTTGCGGCGCGATCCGACGCGGCCAGCGCGCCAGCATCGGAATCCGCAGGCCGCCGTCTTCGCTCCAGCCTTTGCCCTCGGCATACGGCAGGTTCGATGTGGGCGCGTCAGGCTCGGTGGACAAGCCGCCGTTGTCGGAAAGGAAGACCACGAGTGTGTTCTCGGCGATCCCCTCCGCGTCGAGCGCGTCGAGCAGGCGGCCGACGTTCCAGTCCAGGTTCTCCATCATCGCGGCGTAGCCCGGGTGCGACTGGATGACTCGCCGTTCGAGGCGGGCGTCGGGGGCGTGCAGGGCCGGGTGCATTTCCCCGAGGATCATGGCCTGGGCTTTGTCAAGATTCAGCCGTGCGGCTTTCGCCTCGTACTTCTTCACCAGGTCCGGCGGCGATTGGATCGGCGTGTGCACGGCGTAGTGGGACAGGTTCAGGAAGAACGGCGCATCGGCGCGGCGCTTGCGGATCAGCCCGATCGCCTCGTCCGTCAGCCGGTCGGTGATGTATTCCCCGTCCGGCGCCTCTTCCAGGCCCGGCAGCGGTCCCTCGACACCCCAGCCTACGCGCCACGGCGCGAAATAGCCGCAGTGGTACAGCGCCCCATTGCAGTGCCCGCCGATATTCACGTCGAACCCATGATCGGTCGGCAGTGAGTCTTTGCCACCAAGATGCCATTTGCCGACGTGCCAGGTCTGGTACCCGCCGTCCCGCAGCGCCGTCGCCACGGTGCGCTCCTTCCGGTCGAGGCTGTGCCGGTACCGCGGCCCGATCATGCGGCCCATTCCCCGGCCGCCGATAAAGTTCGTGATGTCCACCCGCACGGGATGACGCCCCGTCAGGATGGCAGCGCGCGCAGGGGAACAGAGCGAACTGGCGGCATAGGCGTTATCCAACTGCACGCCTTCGGCTGCCATCCGGTCCAGACAAGGCGTCTCGTAGAATGTTGAACCCGTGCAACCGAGGTCGCGGACCCCGAGGTCATCCACAAGCACGACGATGATGTTGGGTTTGGTTGGCTTCACTTTCATTTCTCCCTCGAGCCTGTACGCTCGCGTTTCGGGTTTGGGTCTTCGGTTTCCCAGCACTATCCGAATCTCGCCAGGCCAGCATCTGTGTGGCACGGGTAGCCGCCGAAGTCACGGTGGCCGTCATACGTTCCAGGTCGTGCGTCGTTGAGAGGCCGGACCGGGCCGCGTCAACACGGCTGGTGCGATTCATTCTTCCCGCCACTCTGCCAGCTTACCGGCCGAGCAGAATCCGAATGTCCACCAGTCGTCGGAGAACCCGTCAAACGTAAAATTCAGGGCCGCACCGTCAAAGTCCACGGCGAGCGGCGGATGAAACTCGAAGGCCAGACTGTAGGGTCGGCCCGGCAGTGCCAGTTCGGCGGCGGCCACATTAACCGCCTTACCGGGTTGAGCATTGATTTCTTTGCCTCTCTCGTCTACCGCAATGATTTGCTTCCAGACCGGCTGACCGTCGGGTGCCGTATACAGACCAGGCAACTCAAAACGGATATCTTCGACCAGAGTCCATTCCTTCACCGAACGCACCCGCACCCTGTCGACACCAAAGTCGACCCGGTAACGAACCTGATTGTCCGCATGTGCCGTAATGGCCGGTGGAAGCCTATACGGCCAGGTGAATGCCGACCCCTGATTCCGAAACAGCAGATCCCTGCCTTTTCCCGAAAAGGTGAACATGGGTTGGTCATCAAGAACAACTCCGCCGTCGGGGCCGAGCACGTTCACAAGCATGCCATTCAACATCAGCGCCTCAGCCGTATAGCCCGGGGCAACCGCGCGAAAGTGTCGCTTGCCGTCCGGACCGTAATCGAAGATCAGAGTCGGGCCAATCGCAGCATGAAGTACCTCGTAGAGGGTCGTGCGCTTCGGGCCACCGTCCTCGGCGCTGTAGCTGACGCGAAAGGGAATCCTCTTCATACCACGGGGAGCGCCCTTGCCGGACCGCAGTGTGACGATCACCTCACCCGACGCACCGGGAGCGATTGGGCCAAACTCTGTTCCGCCATTGAGCGACATACCCTCGGGAAAATCCAGCTCGACCTCGCCCGATACGGACTGGTCGGACATATTTGTGATGGTCAGGCGGGACGCACCGACTGAATCGATCCGCATCAAGGGTGGGTCCCAGTGGAAGCCGAACCGATCCTCGCTCTTCTCGGGCTCAGGCGCGGTTATGCGAAGCGGCTTCCCGCTCAGAAGCCGGCCATCGACAATCTGCACGGGCTCACCGTTCACCGTCTTCACACCATCACCTGGTACATTGAACGTCATCCACTCGCCCTGGCTGACAGCTGTTCCATCGGCAGCGATCCGCAACCAGGCGTAGTCACGAAAACTGAATTCGCCAGCGTCTGCGGCCAGCAGAACCGGCTTACGGGGCTCGCTCGCATTCCATGAGACGGCGGCATAGTCGGTGAAATCGGCCCCCTCAACACGGGCGACTATTCCCTCAGCCGACTGCACAAGCACGGTGACAGACTCAACGACAGGTACCGCGCCTTCACGGTACGGTTCATGAGCGGCCGCAAAGACCGTATCGCGCACTGCGGCCCGGCGGGCCACGAGCATGCCGAGGTCGATCATCTCGCGGCCGGTGATTTCTCCAAACTTTTTGCCCCAGGTGCCGCAAACTGCGGCAGTATCAGGGGCCGCGGCCATGGTGACGCGCACCATCGATGCAGGAGAGTTGGTCTCTCCGCCCTCATCACGGACCACAAAATCAAGCTTCCACGGCGTCTCCGTCACAATCCCCTGCTGTTTGTCGAGAGCCCAAAACCGCTCAGCGGCCGTGACGCCCCCCCCAAAGCCGGGCGTGACCGGCCGCGGCAGGCCCATGCTATGCAGCATGTAGTCGTAGACCCTTGGGGTCTTGCTAAAGGCCGCAAACAGGTCCAACAGATAGCGGTCGGTCAATAGCAAGGCCCGCGTCTGATCTACCCCGTCGTAAACGCTGCCCGACGATGCGGCCACGAACTTGACATCCGGCGTAAACTCATGGCGCACGGTAAACGGCCCATCGGCTGCATCTTCCTCGTCAACCATCATGGTGGAATGGGACACGGTATTGCGTGTCCAGCCAATGGAAGGGTTCTCGTACTGGATGGCGTTAAAATCAGGATACAGCAGCCTGCCGGCGCCGTGCAGCATAATGGAGAACTTGTCGGGATGATCGTGCCCGTAGGCACGGGTCATCAGGTGGCAGACGGCGATGGATTTCGGATCGGTCCAGTAGTCCGGCGACTCGATGTTGCGCAGCATGGCCAGCCCGAACGTGGGCCAGATCTTAGACGGTGCGGAAGGGAAAGCCCGAGTCTCCGGCGCAGGCAGATGAGGATTATCCCACAGATCCGGTTTGTAGCCGGGGATCATCGACACAAACTTGGCGTACGCCGGATCACGCTGACTGGCACGATAGCCGGCTATCAGGGCCGCATGCGCCAGCCATATACTCATCGGTCCTGCCTTCGCGGCCCCACTCTTCTTTTCGTCAAAAGCCTGGTTGACCAGAAACATATCGCCATGGCTATGGGTTGCGCCATCGCCATAGGTCGCCACCCGAATCCGCTGTTTGCCGGCGGCGTCTGTTTCTATCGGGTAGGCTGTGTCGATGTAGTAATTCATCAGGCCCCTGGCGCTGTCCCCGTCGGGCCCCTGAAACGAGAACCAATCCTGCCCGGTCGCCAACTGCCCGTAGAATGACAGGGCGCCCATACACCACAGGTCCGTATGACCAATCGGATAGATGGGCGCTTCGTCCCAGACCTGGCCATCTACGAGAATACGGTCCAGCATTGAAAAATAGCTGCCGTGGCGTTCGACACGGCCGAAAAGAAACTTCCTGGCCTGGCGGTCCTGAAGGGTGAGTCCGCCGAAAGCCGCCATGAACAGCGGCTTGAACTCCAGGTTCGCCGTATACCGCCAGGTATCCAGCCACTTCATTCGGAACAAGGTTTCATCAAGTAGGCCTTGATAGATCGCCTCGCGGCCCTCCTTGGACAGGCCGTTGTACACCCAGTCGAATGCGACATAGTGTTTGGCATCGGTGCCGTAGTGGATCTCCCCCATCTGCATGGTCTGTCCGCCCTTCCAGAAGTCGGGATCATCCAGACGCGCGCGGTGATGGCTGGGCTTGCCGCGGATCTCCATCAACCAGCTCTCCGCTCTCCGGGCATCGGCGGGATCGCCTTCCAGGGCGTACAGCAACGCGGCGCTGAATCCGTCCCGGGATTTCTTCAAGTCTGCATAGGCCGCCTTGGCCCAGTCCTCTGTACGGACCCGTTCCCGTATCTCCTGCCGTTTGGATTCGGGCATGAAATACGGTCGGCCATGCGATGGCTTAACGCGGGGCCCACCCCCGTACGAAGACGCTGCAACAAAGCCCATCATGAGCATACCTATCAGTTTCTTTGACATGACTCTCTCATTCTTCATTCAATTCCTGCCACCTGCCACATGCCTCCTGTCTCCTGACCCCCTGCCCCCTACTCCATCCCCACCCACTGTCCCGGCAACGAGGCAGGGATGGCGGGGCGGTTCGTTATTGTGCCGTTGTCAGCCCAACGAGGGCCGGGACGCGGGAACAGCCACTTCTCACCCAACTCAATGGCACCCAGATCCGGCGCTTTGCCGCTCGCCTTGTGATGGTAATCGATTCCAACAGCGCCGGCGTCAACGGCGGGACTGTCCGCGCGTAGTTCGAAATCCATCGGCTTCATCGAGACGAACGGCGAATCCGTATAGTGAATCAGCTCAGGCAGGTGTTCGCGATCCATTCTGGGCCCGCAATACAGGTTATGGCGGCTGGGCACAAAGCCCGGAAGCCCCCAGCCTTGCGAAAGGCTGACGTAAAGGATGTTATTTTCGAGCACCATGTTTTCGAAACGGTGGCCGCCGACCCAGTAAAGGCCGATGTTGTTTCCCTTGGTATTAACCATCGTATTGTGAAAGATCCGCACGCCTTGGGTGGGCAAACCGCTGCCCCACGGGCTGCCGAACTTGAACAGCCCGCACCAGCCCAGACCGTTTTCCGGCGAGACATAGAGGATGTTGTGGTCGATCGTCAGTCCACCGCCCATGACCGGTGAAAGCGCCAGCAGACACAAACTATCCATGATCACGTTATGATGCACACGCAGATTCATCGGCGTGGTGCTGTCGAATTCGATCCCATCGTCACCGATATTCTGAATCAGGTTATAGGCGAGCTCGCCGGCATCCTCCGGCGCACTGGTGCCGTTTCCACGGGGCTGCAGGCCGTCATTGCCAACATCGTAGATCCAGTTGTGGCGCACGACTGACCGCGGCCCACCGTAATTCATAAACACCGCCGCGAGGTTACTGTGGTATATACCGGACCACTTGCCTTGTTGGCACCAGCGGAATGACGGATTGCATCCAAACTCACAATGCTCCACGGTCAACCCGCGGCCGGTATAGTTCTCGCCACCGATCGGCGGATCCCCGCGGGACGGGACCTGGACTCTATCGGGCTGGCAAATACCCATATGTGCCCCGCTGATAGTGCAGTCACGGATCGTCACTTCGTTGCCGTGGACCACCACCCCGGCCCCTATCCCCATGTGCAGGCGCAGTCCCTCTATCACCACATGGTCGGCTTGCACGATGATATTGGCAACCGTGTGTGAAAACAGGTGTCCGCTGCCGGGCACCCAGAAACCGGTATCGGGGTTGCAGTAGCGCTCAGTCAGAAATCCTGGTTCGAACAACGTATGTCCGCCAGGACGGCTAATCTCGATGTCGGCGGTGTTGGGGTCGGCATTCCCTTCCAGCCGGATGTAAAGGAAACCGTCCTGCCAGGCGAACCCCTCCGGTGCAGAGGGCTGCAATTTGTCACTGTAGAGATCGGGAAAGACGAATTCCTTCAGATGCGCCAGATTCCCGTAATTGACCAGGTTCCGTGAGTCGGCGATCGTCCACCACACCCGAGACGGTACGGCGGCCCGGTACAGGTTGCCTTCGACGAGTTCGAACTTCAAATGTGCCAGGCCGGGCGGCACAGCCCCGCTCAGCGTGGCGCCGCCGCCATTGCCTGCCCGCAGGGTGATGGGCTTCCCTGGCGTTCCGCTCCGAGTCATCTTCAGGCTCTGGTAATACACGCCGTCCTTCAGAACAATCGTGTCGCCCGGCGCCGCCGCGTCGAGCGCTTTCTGGATATCGTCGGCGGGCGTCAACTCAATCCCGGCCGCCGGACACACCATCACCGCAGCCAGGGCCAGAACCATCATGGCGGCGCCCACGCTCTCACGCTGGTGGCGCATAGGAATGAATAGGGTACTCTGCATCGCTTTTCGGTTTTCAACTTTCATTTTTCAATTCCCTGCGTTGCCCGGACCTCGAGCCGGCCGAAGCGCATCTGGTTCGGGTCCTGCGGCCGCATCGGCGGCATCCAGTAGGACTCGGTGCGGGGTGTATCGCCCCGTTTCTCGCGCCTGCGCTCGAACTGAACCTCCACCGTCTTTGCCTCACCCGGTGCGATACCGAGCTCTGCGGCCGGGAACTTCAGTGTGACCGTCCAGATGCCATCTGCATAAGCATAATTGGCCAATTCCTGCGGGAGTTTGTAGTACGGAAAAGAGCCTTCGCCGGTCACATGCAGCGGTGGGTTCCGTTCCGCGCCCTTCACAAAGATGGCAAGGCGATCCACTATCATGGGTGCAATCGGCTCTTCGGCTTCAAAGCGCACAAACACATTGGTTCCGCAGCGCGCCA
Source organism: uncultured Akkermansia sp. (assembly GCA_964580075.1). Classification (GTDB taxonomy): domain Bacteria; phylum Verrucomicrobiota; class Kiritimatiellia; order RFP12; family JAAYNR01; genus VGWG01. The sequence continues at coordinate 30,137 of CAZOJL010000014.1, forward strand.
GGCGTATATGCGTCGCCAGATCAGGCTTGGCCCCGTATTGTCCCTGCACCAGCGCCAGTGCCGGCAGCGCCGCCCAGGCTGCCGCGTCGGCAGGAACCTCGGCCACATCGGCTACCGTGTAAGTCGGAGTTTTGCCAAGCCACTGGTGGGCGAGAGCGGCCTCCTCAAAGAACGGTGCAAACCCGTCCTGCATCCACATCACACGACGACGGTAGATATTGGTCGCCTCGGATGGTGTAGCAGCCAGCGCCTTCTGCAGCAGTTGCTTCAATGTGCCGACCACCGGCGCCGGATAGGTCTCACCGTACAACAGCTCGGGCGGAATGTAGCAATCTTCCAGTTGGCGGCTCCAATGGACATTTTCGTAGCGATCAATGACGGTCGCGTAAACGTGCTCCATCGTCGGGCCGGCCGGACCAAAGAAAGTCATGCACTGATCGCGGAGCAGTGCGTCCACGTCGGCGTTGCGGTTCCACAACAGGCGGTGCCAGAGCCAGGCCATGACCATTTCAAACTGCGGCGGGTTCGATCCTTCGGAAATATACTCGCCGGCGCAAATCGGATGGATGTCCTGAATCCACTTCTGCAAGGCATGCGGAAAGAAGAGTGGCGCCGCCGTCCATTGACTTGGCCAGTTGAGGAAGTTCCAGACGTATAGCCGCTCGCGACGCTGACCCAACTTATCGCCCCAGGCCCGCAGCACGTTCAGTCCCTTCTCATGCCAGTAGGGCTCCTTGGCCATGGTGGTGGACCAGCGCAGGAACACCTGTATGTCGATGTTCTCCGGCAGGTCGAAATCGGGCGGAAGCGTGTGCTGCTGGGTGGCCAGAATGACCAGCCGCTTATCCGGCCAACGCTTCGCAATCTCATCGGCAAAACCGACACCATGGCTGAAGACAAGATTCGAAAGTTTTCCCCAGTGCCCGGCGTCGGACCGAATCTGCGGCAGGCAACGGTCGCACAGGCATAGTCCACTGCCGTCAGGCTGGAAACTGATCCACTTCGCGCCCGGACGTCCATGGGGGCTAAACCAGCCGGCCTTCCCGTCATAAACATCCTGCGTGACCTGCACGCGCGCGGCAAGAACACCGGGATGCGAGTAGCAGGGAGAGCTGGAGCTGAACGTTCCATTCGGTGATGTCATGGCACGCCAGTCGGGATGCTTGCCCAGAAAAGCCTTTCCAAACCCCTCATCCGTCCAACTGGCGCCGCTGAAGGCGGGACCGACGCTTTGGCGAGCCACTCGGGGCTCCAGGTTAACGAAGCCGGCCCTGCGCCATGGAAAGTCCGGCGCGAGCGAGAGGTCGTAGTCAGACCGCACAGTGAGTGTCTTCAGTTGCGGAATAACTGTGCCAAAATCCGGATCTTCAGGGAGATGAATAAAGAAGCGGTACCCCACGATACGTTCCAGAAATTCGTAGACACCGTGCAGCGTTCCGCGGTCCGCTTCCTTATCCGAGTTGTAGGTACCCACAGGTGCCACCTCGCCCAGGATGGCCAGACCGCGTTCGAAGCCGACGATACGCAGACCTTCCGATTCGGTCGGCAGCGCCAATTTATGCTTTTGGCTCTCCGCACTGCGCCCCACCAGCAGGAGCGTCCCCTCTGCCGGCACCTGCGACGCCTCTACGATCTCCAGACGGGCCCCGGTGGCCTTCTCGATAAACCTCTGCAACTCTTCCGCCGCATACCGCTGCGTTACAGGTATGCCGCGTCTGGTCTTCGGGTCGCGGACTTCGACAGGAATATCAACGGGCTGATCCGCCACGACGATGGTTGCCGTTGGGTTCCCGTTTTGCACCAGCGTAATCGGAGCAGACGCCACGGTGCCGACAATCAACATCAGAAAAACAGTCGCCCGCAACGTGTTCATCGCAGTCTCCTTCGCTCTGTAGAGATTACGCAAATAGCAATCACTTCTCTTGCGCTCGAGCCTCAACATCCTCAAGAAAGGTGTCAAACGTCCAGGTCCAGTAGAGAAAACGCTGCCGGCCGACCGGGTCATCGGCCAGTTCGATCAAAGATAGCATCCACGTCCAACTCCGGATTCCACAAGGCTTTCATCCAGACGTAATGCGTCGGCGCCGTCATCGTCCACTCGCCCAGCGTCCAACCATTGACGAAGGTTCCGGCAACCAACCCCTTGATCTGTTTGTGGAAGTCACGCACAACGTGCGGATACTGGTAGGCGCCAGAGCTCCAGGAGACACAATAGTCCCATGTCGTGATCGGCGTGCTGGACTTTTTCCGCCAGATGCGTATTCGCTCAAGCGCCTTCTGCGAGCTGTAGCAGAACATGCGGAAATTCCGGGTGCCATCCTCCTTGAGTGCGAACATGTCCGCGTTTTGCTCGAGATACTCTTTCGGAAGCCCCTGCAGATTCTGCGGTTCATGACACTTGATCTTGTAGGGCCAGCTGCTCCCGCCGCGCACTAACGGCAGGTAGGACGCCATGTCGATCGCATGGACCCCGTCGGGAATAGCGCCGGGCGCAAAGGGCAGCGGGACCTTGTCCGACGAGGTTACCGTGGTTGGCAGCTTCCAGCCATTCCACGGGTGATACTCCCGCATGCGGAAGGCCGGTTCGTCCGAGTAGTGAACAGCGGGAACCGTCAGCGTGTCGCGACGCGTGATGGTGCGCCCGCCGACTGCGGTCGGCCAGTACCAGCGCACGTCGACAAAGCACTCCAAAAAATCCGCAACAGCCCAGGCCGTGCCTGCGTTCCGCCAGTACGCCCACTCGTTACTGCCCGGCGGCAGCGCCATCGTGCTGCCCACCAGATAAACCCGCTTCGCCGCGGTCTTAACCACAAAGCCCTCAACCGGGATTTTTGCCGCGTCGATACCGGCCTTGCGCGTCTCATCGCAGTCTCCAATGATGATGGCCACCTGATCACGGGCTGGCGGCTTCGCAACCTGCTCAAGCGTTGCACCCGTACTGAGGCGCACGACCTCAATCAGCTCCTTAACCATCAAATCAAGCTCTCTGCCGGGCTCGGCGTCTGTCACAAACACCACCGCCCGCGGCTCCCCGTCTTGAACGATTTCTACGGGCGCGTGTGCAGGCGCCTTGCGCCACGAAACCGGGCTCAAATCACGGGGGCGCCACACCGCGACCGGCGATTCCGGCTTCACCGTGGCACACCCAGCACTCAGCACAGACACGGTCGCCAAGAGTGATAAGAAATCGCTTTTCAGCCAACACCGGCCCGCATAGGCCGGAATCGTACCTGAACCGATATGAACCACCGAATTCACGGTACCACTATGCAGAAGCTGGGGCAGGATGTCAAGCACACCCCGAGTAATTCCAGCAATTCTAACACTGGCAGCCGCAAGTGAGGGGTTTGTCAGCCGGCATGTGTTTCAGTTTGAGGCCCCGCACCTGGCGGGGACGGCTGACGGCATGCTGGTGGCCGTGGCCGGCTGCGTCGCCGAGGGCGTTCCCGGAGAGCCGCTGCTGCCGGCGCGCGGCGTCACCCTTCCGGTGCCGGCGGGCTGGCGTCCGGAAAAGGTGCGCATCGTCCCGGGCGGGACAACCGCGCGGGCGCTGGCGCGGCCGGTCGCCTGCGCCCCAGATCCGATTCCTCTCAGCGCCGATCCGAAAATGCTCGCGCGGACGCTGCCGAAGGCCGCCGTCTATGCCCGCCGGTCTCCCTATCCCGCGTTCGAAACCGGGGAAAACATGAGGACGCGCGTGGACCGCCGACACGGCCGAGCGCATCCGGACGTTTATTCAAGACGCCTACGAGGCCTGGTCGGTGCGATTTGTGCTTCTGGTCGGCACGGCTCAGCTCCTGCCCACGCGCAATCTGTACTGTTCCTTCAGCGGATATTCGGCGATGATCCCGGCGCAACCGCTGGGCACGACGGTGCACTACACGCTGCTGGCCGAGACGTTGGCCGGCATGGAGGGGAGGTGGCCGACGGCCGGCGAGCAGACGTTTATGATCACCCCGTCCTGCACGCTCGAAATACGGGGCGCCCCCGTGGCGTGGGGTGCGGTCGATCCCGCCTATGGCGCCCACGTGATGGCCTCTGGTGTGACGGTGCGCGCCACGGCGCCAGCCCGCGTGGTGGAGGCGGGGGGCGTCAGCCGCAGACTGCTGGGCTGCCTCGGAACGGGGAGCGTCACGTCGACGCCGCTTGCGCAAATCGACGTGGCGCTCAATGAGTCGTCCACGCTGACCTGGCTGTGGCAGACTGAAAACGCCCTCCAATACACGTCCCCGGTGCCCGGATTGCTGACGTATTCGACGTGGTTCGCGCTTGATGTCGTGACGACTTCGGCCGTTGCCCCCGAAACGGCCGTGTGGCTCGGTCAGACCCTTGCCTTTGCCGGGTGGTACGTCGACGGCCAACGCCAGCCTGCGGCGCCCGGCGCGGCGCTGAACCCCGTGCCGGGCATCGCGATGACGTCGCCCCGCACCGCGTATGCGCATTACCTGCCCGTGCAGCAGGATGCCGATGGCCAGGGAATTCCGGACTGGTGGGAGTTCCGATACTTCGGCGTCAACGGCTGGCCGATTTCGGCCGATGATGACGGCGACGGGTTTGACACGGCGCAGGAGTATGCCGACTGGACCGATCCTCTCGATCCGGCATCGTATCCGCAACCGCCCATGATCCTCCACACGCCGCTCGCCCCCACCCAGGATGCGCCGCCGCCGTACACCATTCGCGCCGCATTCACGGATTCCCGCGGCATCGAACAGGCGCTTCTGCTCTGGCGGCGCAACGGAGACCACGCTGATCATCACCAATACGGGAAACGCGACGCTGCGGTGGTCGCTCGAACAGGGGGTCTGCGAATCCGTAGCCTCCACGACGACTGTCTGGAACACCCACGCACTGGGCCATCCCTGGCGCATCTCAGCCGCCCGCTGCGCGTCGCCGCCTTATGCGTTTCTCGGCCAGCCGGTTTCAGCCGGACACCCTTCGCCGGCGGTTCGGGCGGGCCTGCTCTCGCCGCCGCTTTGCCTGGCGGCGGGCGCGCGGCTGCGGGATGAGCGTCTGCTGCTCCACGTCCTGTCCAATGATCCGGTCCACCCGAATGTGTCTTCGGACTGGTCGCTCAAAATCCGGGATGCCCCCTGGCTGGGCGCCATCAGCGCACGGCAGACCAGCGTCTGCGGCGAAGGAATCGTCACCCTCACGGCGTCGGTCGCCGAAGCCGACAGGGAGCCGCTTTCGCTCGAAATCGCCTGTTCCCGCGACGGCGGCGCGAGTTGGTCCGTCCCCGCGCTGGTGGCCGCCGAGACCAGCTTCGGGGAATGTCTGCTCAACGCCGCCTCGTCGCGGGTGGAGCAGGTCGCCTCCGCCTGGGGCGGCACGCCCGCGACCAACACAGTGTCGGCGCAGTGGGCGACCCGCGAGACACAGCCGCCGCTGCCGCCGCTGTCTCCCGGCATGCTCATGCGGGTCCGCGCCGCGAGTCCCTTCTTTGCCTCAGCGGCAGGCGTGACGCCCCCGTTCCTGCTCGACAATGAGGCACCCGCCCCGCCGACAGACCTTTCGATCACGTCCCACAGTGTCGGAGTCTGGTCCGGATCGGCCACGATGCGCGCGTCTTGGAATCCCGCCTCGGATGGCGCGGGGGTGGGCGGCGTCGTCTATCGGCGGCGTCTCGCGGACACGTCCGACGATGCGCTCGCCGGTGCGGGCTGCACGGCGGCGACGGCGGAAATGTTCCAGGCGGAAGACGGCTCCAACCTCTGGTTTGCCGTGGAGGCTCTCGATGCGGCGGGCAACGCCTCGGCTTGTGTCCGAACCGGCCCTTACCGCGTGGACACCACGCCGCCCATCGGCAGCGGCGCGTCTGTACGCGTGAGCCGCAGCGCCTTCGGGCCGTATGCGGTCGGCCCCGATCTGACTGCGGAATGGGGCGGCTTTACCGACGCGCTTTCGGGCATCGCCGGCTACTACGTGTTCCTGCAGGCGGGCAACGCCCTGTCCAGCCCCGTTTTCACCCCCGCCCTGACGTGCACCCTGACGGCCGCCGCCACCGGCGCCACCAATCAGGTATACCTTTTCGCGATTGACCGCGTGGGCAACGCCAGCGCGCTGGTGACGGACACCGTCCTGGTGCTGGATCCACTGACGGATGATGACGGCGATGGTTACAGCGCCGCCGACGAGGAGCTGACGGGCACCGACGCCACAGATGCGGCGCGTGCGCTACGCGTCGGCCTGGCCGGCACGCGCGGCCAGGCGGGCGCGATCACCCTGGACGTGGTGTGGGAGAGTTTGCCCGGCAGACGGTACACGCTGCTGGCCACGCCATCGCTGACCGCACCCGACTGGCGGCCGGTTCCCGGCATGACGGGCATGCCCGGCGTGGGCGGCGTCGTGACCAACGCCGTGACGTTCGACTCCCCCGCTTTCCTCCGCCTCTCCGTGGCCCCCGCGCCGTAAGCGCGTCGGCTGCGGCTCGCACTCACCCGCCGGATGCGCCAATCGGCGCGAGACGCAGGCC
>CAZOJL010000015.1:0-34675 GCA_964580075.1 uncultured Akkermansia sp.
ATACCCTCGCTGGCCGAGTTTCGTGAGCATCGCCACGATCCGGTCGAGCAGGGCCTTGGCTTTCTCATTCTCTTCAGGCGTGATGGCCCCGCAAACCTGTAAGACATCCTGCACCGCGCCGCATTCCAAAGCCGATCCCCGCGCAATCTCGAAGTACCGCCGCCGATCGCCGTCGGTCCCTTTTCCGTTGCCCTCGGCAATGTTCAGGGGAATGGCTTGGGAGGCTCGAAGGAGTTGGTCCTTGGCGTTCCGATGCCCGGCCAATGCCTCACAGAAGCGGTACGCCCAGCCGACGTACTCGATGGCGGCGCGATAGACATCCAGTTTCTCGTGGCCAAACGCCATCCCGATCTCCTTTTCGACCCCGATACCGATACCGACCCCGACCCCGACGCCGATGGCCCCCTCTCCATAATTAGAATTGCCGCAAGGGACGGGCCTTGCATGCCTCGTCTGGTTGGCCGGATTATCTGTACGCATCCTTTCGATCATCGATCGATAGAACGAACACCATGCGCTCGAACTCATCCAGAGCAAAAAAAATACGATAGGGTCCTACTCGATAGCGCCATGTTGCTGGTGTGTAACCCTGTAACTTGCGGATGTTGGGGCCAAAGTATGGCCCCTTTCGCAGTTGCGGGTAAACATAGGAGTCGAGTTTCTTTCGCAAGTACCGAGGGGGCCCCAGACGGGCCAATGCCTTCTGAAACTCCTCCGTTTCGAAAATGCGAAAGTCAGACGAAGGCGCCGCGCCGGTGCTTGGCATCTTGATGTCCTCGCTTCAGACTTTGATTGAGTTCGGCATTTCCGCGGATCTCGGCCATCTCAAACTCGTCCACGCTTTCGTGGTCCTGCACAAAACGCATCACCGCCGTCTCGATGAAATTCGAGATTGGCCGGTTCTCGCTTTCCGCCACACCTTTGAATAGCCGATAAACGGGATCATCGAGTCGCAGTGTCACGGTCTTGGACATGTATGCCTCCTGATGGTTGCTGTCAACACCAATAGAATACATTAGCATGCATATACAGTCAATTGTATTCTATTGCCAGGCTCGGCACGACGTCGAGGGCGAGGGTCTGGTCGCCGCGAATGCCGCCGCCCGCGCCCGCCAGCCCGGCGATCATCGCCGCGTTGTCGCCGCAGTAGCGGGGCTCGGCCAGCAGCAGGCTGACCCCGCGGCGCGTCGCAACCGTCTGCAGCCGCTCGCGAAGCGACCGGTTGAGGGAGACGCCCCCGCCGACCGCCAGGTAGCGGTAACGCCCGCCATCCAGCGCCCGGTCGCAGCGTTCGGCCAGCGCCGCCACGATCGCCTCCTGATAGGCGGCGGCGATCGCGTTGACGTCATCCACGCCCGGCGCCGGGTGTTCACGCAGCCGGTGGAGCAGCGCCGTTTTGAGGCCGCTGAAGCTCACGCACAGATCGGCCCGCATCCCGCACAATCCGGGATTGTCCGGCTGCACGCGCCCCTGCGGAAATTGGAGACCCGGACGCGGCGCGGCCCCGCGCGCGGCGCGGTCGATCGCCGGTCCGCCGGGATAGCCCAGGCCCAACACCTTTGCCGCCTTGTCAAAGGCCTCGCCTGCCGCATCGTCCAGGGTCTGGCCGATCACGGTGTACGCGCCGATGGCCCGCACATCGATCAGGCAGGAGTGTCCGCCCGACACCACGAGCGCCAGCAGCGGAAAGGCCTCCGCCGGGTCCGGCGCGCCGGGCGAGAGGAAGACCGAGTGGGCGTGCGCCTCGATGTGGTTGATGCCGATCAGCGGCTTGCCGAGCGCAATCGCCAACCCTTTGGCGGCCGAAAGCCCGACCAGGAGCGAACTGGCCAGGCCCGGCCCATAGGTCACGGCGACGGCGTCGATCCCCTGCCACCCGGTACCGGCGGAAGCAATCGCCTCGCGGATCACACCCCCGATTTTCTCAACGTGGCTGCGCGACGCGATTTCGGGAACCACGCCCCCGTAGGGCTGATGCAGCGGAACCTGGCTGTAGACCACGCTCGACAGCACCTCGCGCCCACCGCGCACCACGGCCGCCGCGGTTTCGTCACACGAGGTCTCGATGCCAAGGATGGTCATGGGGCCTCTTCCGAATCGAGAGAATCGACGGAATCGGGAGAATCGACGCTCGATTCTCTCGACTCTTTCGATTCCTTCGACTTTGCCTCCGCCTCCCCGCTCGGGGCCAGCGTCTTGCGCAGCAGCGCCACGGCCCGTTCCAACTGGGTGTCCACGACGTCGGCCACCGGTTCGCGTTGCCCGGCTGGATAGGCGTCCGGCATCTCCTCGTACAGCCGCTTGAGTTGCGTCTGCCGCCACAGCGCCTGGGTCATCGGGACCGCCTCGTCCGGCTCAATCCCTTTTTCATGAATCAGCCGGCCCATCGGCGTGAAATAATAGGCGGTCGTGAGCTTGATCGCGCACGACGGCCGGGTCTGGGTGGGGATCACATTCTGCACCGAGGCCTTGCCGAACGAGGTCTCGCCCACGATCACGGCGCGGTTGTGATCCTGCAGGGCGCCGGCCACGATCTCCGACGCGCTGGCGCTGCCGCGATTGATCAGCACAGCCAGCGGCAACGCCGTGTCGTGACTGCGGCCCGCCGCACGAAACACCCGTTCCTGTGTCACCCCCTCGCGCCCCCGGACGCTGACAACCGTCGCGCGAGTCGGCAGAAAGCGTTGCGCCACCGCCACCGCCGATTCGAGCAAACCGCCTGGATTTCCCCGCAAATCCAAGACGAGTCCCCGCAGAGGCTGCCCGTACAAGCCGTTCAGCGCCTCGTTCAACTCCACCGCCGTCTTTTCACCGAACTGGGTGATGCGCACATAGCCGATGCCGTCCGCGAGGATGCGGGCGCCCTTGACACTCGTCAGCCTGATCTCGTCGCGGACGATGGTGACATCAAACGGGTCCTGCTCTTCACGCAAAATCGTGAGCGCCACGGGCGCCCCCCGTTCTCCGCGCAGGCGGCTGACGGCCTGATCGACCGACATCCCGCGGGTCATCTCCCCCTCGATGGCCGCAATCCGATCACCCGCGTGCAACCCTACGTGAAAGGCTGGCGAGTCCTCGATGGGGGCGATGACGGTGAGAATGTTATTCTGTACGCCGATCGTAATGCCGATTCCGCAGAACGAGCCCCTCGTCTCTTCCTGCATCGCCTCGTAGGACTCGGGCGTCAGAAACGCGCTGTGCGGATCGAGCGAGACCAGCATGCCATCGATCGCGCCGTAGAGCAGTTCGCGGAACGGCCGTTCCTCAACATAGCTCTTCTTGATCAGGAGGAGCGTCTCGACCAGCAGGGCCATGTCCTCGTAGGCCGCATCGCGGCCACTGGTCACCACGCCCGCCTCGTTGGTGCTGGCCAGCTCGCGGGCAATCGCCGCGACCGCCGACTCCGCAGGCGCCGCCGTGCGGCAACCGGCAGCCGCCGGCAACAGCAGGAGCATCAGGGGGACGCCTACCCACTGGAGCAGACGGCCCGCCGAAAAGACGGCGCCCGCGCCCGATGGTGTCCTGTTATCGCGATTGTCCATAGTAAGCCCCGGGACCGTGTTTGCGACCGAAGTGTTTTTCGAGGACGTAAGCCGGGATCGGTCCGATACCGGGGTTGATCTGCCGTGTGCCGAGCGCCATGCGCGCAACCGCTTCAAGCGCGACGGCGTTCTGCACCGCTTCACGGGCGCTCCCGCCCCAAGCAAACGGGCCATGATTCGCGACCAGCACAGCCGGCACATGCGGCGGCGTGAGACTGCGGAACCGCGCCACGATCACCGCGCCGGTTTCCGCCTCATAATCGCCCGTCACTTCCGCTTCGGTCAGCACGCGCGTCACGGGAACCGGCCCATGGAAGTGATCGGCGTGGGTCGTGCCGTAGCAGGGAATTTCGCAACACGCCTGGGCGAACATCGTCGCATGGCTCGAGTGGGTATGGACGACACCGCCTATTTCCGGCCACGCGCGGTAAAGCGCCAGATGCGTCTTCAGGTCGGAGGAGGGGCGCAAGGTCCCCTCCACGACCTGGCCGTCGAGGTCGGTCACGACCATGTCGTCGACCTTCATCGCATCGTAGGCCACGCCGCTGGGTTTGATCACCACCCGCCCGGTACGCCGGTCGATCGCACTGACGTTGCCCCACGTCAAAATCACCAACCCGTGCTCAACCAGCGCCAGATTGGCATCGAGGACGTCTCTTTTGAGCGAATCAAGCATAGCTTCCTCCGGCCTTGTCGATCAAATCGATAGGATCGATAATGTCGCGATTATCGAAACTATTTTTACGGCTTAAGCGTACCGCGCCTTCTGGCGGATCGCGATGAGCTTTTTCATCACGCCCTCTAGATCGGGCCGCACACCGGTTTTACCGAATCCATCGTGCAGCGTGTGGTACACCGCATACAGTTCCGCGTAGACCTTGACGTGGGCGGGGATCGGCTTGTAGACCACATCCTTGACGCCCGTCATCGCCTTCTGCGCCGCCGCGGTGGTACGGTATGCGCCACCCGCCACCGCGCCGAAAATCGCCGCGCCCAGCGCGCAGGTCTGCGCCGACCGGCTAATCCGCATCGGGCGATTACAGACATCCGCATAGATCTGCATCAGGAACGGGCTCTTCTCGGCGATACCGCCACAGGTGACCACCTCGCTGACTTTCACGCCGTATTCTTCGAAGCGCCGGATAATGGTACAGGCGCCAAAGGCGGTTGCCTCGACCAGTGCCCGGAACAGTTCCGGCGCGGAGGTGTGGAGCGTTTGTCCCACGATCAGCCCGCTGAGCAGCGGGTCGATCAGCACCGTGCGGTTGCCGTTGTTCCAATCCAACGCAACCAAACCGGACGCGCCCGGCTTCTGCCGGGACGCCGCTTTCTCCAACGCGGCGATCGAAGCGCCCTCGCTCGTCTGGCGGTACTCGGGCGGACAGCAATTGCGCGCGAACCAGAGGAAGATGTCGCCGACTGCGGACTGTCCGGCTTCGAGACCGATCATTCCGGGGACGACCGAACCGGGCACGATGCCGCAAACGCCCGGTATGTCGGCCGGTGCCGCATGCTCCGGCGCGACCAGAATGTCGCACGTCGAGGTGCCGATGATCTTCACGAGGCGTCCGGGCTTGATCCCCGCCCCGACCGCGCCATGGTGGGCATCAAAGGCGCCCACGGCGACCGGCACACCGACCGGCAAACCAACCCGGCGGGCCATGTCCTCGGTCAGAAAACCGGCGATCTCATCCGACGCCATGGTTTTCTCATACAAACGGTCGCGCAACGCCGCCAGCTTGGGCGAAAGCTTTTTCAGAAACGCCTTGGACGGAAGCCCCCCCCACGACTGACTGTACATCGCCTTGTGCCCGGCGGCGCAGATCGACCGCGCAATCCGTTCGGGCTTCATGTTACCCGTGACGAACGCCGGGACGAAATCGCACAACTCGACCCACGAATAGGCGGCGTCGAACACCTCGGGAGCGGTGCGTTCGCATTGCCAGATCTTGGACCAGAACCATTCGCTTGAATAGGTGCCCCCGCACTTGGCGAGATACGGGACGCCCGCTTTACGGGCCATCTCGGTGATGCGGGCCGCCTCTTCCCATCCGGTGTGATCCTTCCACAACCAGGCCTGTGCCGCCGGATGCTTGCGAAATTTTGGGGTCATGGCCAGGGGGATGCCATCCGCATTGATCGGCAAAGGCGTCGATCCCGTGGTATCCACGCCGATCCCGATGACCTGTTCGGGGGAGAACCTCTTAATCTTCTTAGCGGCTTCGCGCACCACCGTACCGACCGTGTAGCCGAAGCCGTCAATGTAATCCTGCGGATTCTGCCGCGCGACATTCGGGTCCTTCGAATCAAGGATAATCCCGGCCTCACCGGTCGGATAAGGGAATACACCCGACGCCACCTCGGTGCCGTCTGCCACGTTGATCAACAGAGCCCGGCAACTGTTGGTGCCGTAATCCACACCAATCGCATAGTTTGACTGTTTGTTCATCTGCTTGCTCCTTTCTGTGAAAAAACTACGGGGTCTTCCGCTTGCGGACCGCTTTGGCGGCTTTTTTTCGGGTCTCTTGTTCGGCGGCCACCCGTCGTGCATACAAGGCCACGCGGTTCATCGGCGCGGGGGGGGGAGCGGCAGCGGGTAAGCCGGAACACGGATCTTGATAGGTGTCCCAGATTGATCGCAGGACCAGCTTTCGGCGGAAATCGTCCAGCTTCATTCGTGCCATCGGTGTCACCCGGATACGCATCGGCCGTCCCGGCTCCACGCAAACGAAATTGTCGTCATACTTGGCTTCCACGTCCTTGAGCGAAAACCACAGCCACAAAACCGGCGCTTTCGCCGACAGGGTGACGGCGTAACTGTTATCGTCCCACGCGCGGATCTCAACCTTGAGATTTGGCTGTTGCAACTCGATGTGCTTGGGACGGCAAAAGGTCACCACGTTCCATGAGACCGAAGCCCCCTCGGCATCGATCATCGCTATCCACACGATGAGGTCCCGCACGCCGTAATCGGCAATCAGGTCGGCCAGCTCAATCGTCATCTGCCGCGAGGCGCTGTTTGCGGCCACCGTCACCGGACACGAGCCGTCGCGGACGATCTGGCCGTCCACGCGCATGACCCGCCACGTGACACGCCCCGTGTAGGGCTTGAGCTGATCGTTACTCACGTGTATTTCAACCGAGCCCGCTTCGGGATTCTCGACGCCCGACACGAGTAACGGCGCGAAGAAACGGCGCGCCAAGTAATGAAGCGCCTTCCAGCGGCCGCTGTAATCGATGGATGCCCAGCTCGCGACCGGCCAGCAGTCATTGAGTTGCCAATAGAGGGCCCCCATGCAACGCGGCCGATTGCGCCGCCAGTGCTCCACTGCGTATTTGATCGCCATTCCCTGTTGGATCTGGCTCAGCCACAGCGCATTCTCGAACCCGACCGGCATGCGGTACCAGTCGAGCATGTACTGCATGATCACGGTGTTGCCGATACCGCTACGCTGGTGTTTTTCCATGACATAACTGGTAATGTTGCGGTCGCACGGCTCGGTAAATCCTTCGATCGCATGCGGCTCGGGGAAGCTCTGAAAGCCGAATTCGCTGCAAAACCGATGCTGGGAGGTGCGGTACCACTCGAAGGGTTTTCGGCCGTGCCACACGTCCCACACGTGTGCGTCACCGCGTGTCGGATCATCATGCGCGCGGCGATCCCCCGGCGGAGGGGTATGGGGACTGCAGGGCCAGTAGTCGCGATCCGGATCCTGTTCCGCCAACACCCCGGGGATGAGGCGGTCGAAGAGACTGCCGTAATCCTCCCAGCTCATGTGCCCGTTGCTCCAAGACTCCCCCACCAGTCCCATCTCCAGTTCATTATTGCCGCACCAAAGCGCAATCGAGGGGTGGTGTCGCAGGCGTTGGACGTTCTGCTCGATCTCGACCCGTACAGTGGCCATCCAGGCTGCGTCAAACGTGGGGTACGTGGCGCAGGCGAACATGAAGTCCTGCCAGACGCAGAGGCCGTATTCGTCGCACAAATCGTAAAAGGCGTCGTTCTCGTAAATTCCTCCGCCCCAGACGCGAAGCATGTTCATGTTGGCCAATGCGGCGGATTTGATGAGGCGGGCGTATTCCACCCGGGACAAGCGGGTGACGAAGGTATCGGCCGGAATCCAATTGGCCCCCTTGGCAAAGAACGGAATGCCGTTGGCCACAAACTGGAACGACTCCCCCCACGCATCCTCACGGCGGTCCAGCCGCAACGTCCGCAGGCCGATGCGGCGGGACGTGTGGGCGATATTGACGCGCTGCTGCTGCACATCCAGAGAAACCTCGTAAAGCGGCTGGTCGCCCATGCCGGCCGGCCACCAAAGCTGCGCGTTGCGAATGTCGATGTGCAGATGGACCTGGCCGTCGGTCCATTTCCCGAGCGCTTTGGCGATCACCGCCCCTTTGTAATAGACCCGTGCATGAGCGTCGAGCGCAGCGACATCGGCATCCAAGCCGATTTCCGCCCTCCCGGTGATGTCGAGGCCAATCACGCCACGCGTGATGCGCGTGTGATCCTGACGCACCCGCAGATCGGTGATCCGCGCGGTGTTGAAGGCCACAATCTCAATCGGCCGCCAGATGCCGGAACTGATCAGCACCGGTCCCCAGTCCCACCCGAAGCTGCACGGCGACTTCCGAATCCACGGACGCCACGCGGTTTCATGCGGCGGCGCCCACCCGGGCAGCGGGCGCTCGTCCGCGGCACGTCGCTCACAAAAAGCCAGCGGCGATTCGAAGCGGACACGGATGCTGTTGCGGCCCGGGGTGATGATGCGCGCGACGTCGAACTCCCACGTCCGAAACTGGTTGTCCGTCGTGCCGAGTTCGACACCGTTCAGCGTGAGGGTGGCGATCGTGTCCAATCCCTCGCAGCGGAGCAGTACCCGATCAAACGCGCGCCAATCCTCCATCTGGAATGTCCGCTCATACACCCAATGCTCCCGGGCGATCTCCTGGAGCCCCGCCTCGTTATCCCGGTAGAAGGGATCCTGAATTTCGCCGGCGGCCAGCAAATCGGTATGCACGCAACCCGGGACACTCGCGCGCCACGTCCGCTTCGATCCCTCTTTTGCGAATGTCCACGCGCCACCTAAATCAAGTCGTTTCATCGTGCCCCAAAACTTCCATTCGAAAAAACACCAGCCACGCCGTCAACCCCATGACGCACGCACACGGATACGCATCCGATCCCAACACGCTTTCAACGACGTGCAGTATCCCCGTTTTATACCGCTGTTGTCAAGGTCTCGGTACGCCTGTTGAGAACGCCATTTTGGAATTGACATTTGTGCGATTTTCGTGCGAGAATGATTTTCATCTGCATGGGGGGATAGCTTGGCATGGGGGGATAGCTTGGTGCGGTGTCGCGATGCGATGGTGCACTTTTATGATTTATCATGAAACTTCGGCCATTCTCAGAAGCCAACTCGGCAAAGGTATTGAAAGGAATCGCAACCGCGAGTTCCTTGGTGCTGTCCGTTGACGATATCCAGAAAACGATTCCGCACGCGCTCCAGATGATCGGCGAGGCGGCTGGTCAGGATCGTGGCTACATATTCGAGTGCCATGCTGATCCGGTCACAGGCGAGACGGGCGCCATCCGACGTTACGAATGGTTACGCCCGGCGGCGGCCCCATCCAGCGGCAGTCCGACGTCTGAAATCGCACGTTTCCACGTCATTGTCCCGCGCTGGCATCACGCTTTCAGCCAGGGGGATTTCATCCACGGACCAGTACGGGACTTTCCCTCCAGCGAACGCCAGATGCCCGATCTGCAGGGGATCGTGTCCATTCTGCTCATGCCCATCCGCATCAATGACGGCCTCTGGGGGTTTATCGGTTTTGACACTTTCCGGGCCGCACCTGCGTGGCGTGATATCGAATGCGCCGCGCTGGCCGTAACCGCCTCGGCCATCGGCGTTGTTCTGGAGCGCACGCGCACCGCGTCCGCGCACGAACGCCTGATGGCCGCGTTCGAACAAGTGGGCGAAACCATCGTGATCACAGACGCGGGCGGGATCATCGAATATGTGAACCCGGCTTTTGCAAAGATCAGCGGATACCGGAATGACGAAGCCGTCGGCAAGCATGTGCGTTTGCTCAAAAGCGGCATCCATGACGCCGCCTTTTACAAAGACATGTGGAGCACCGTCACTCAGGGTCGCACCTGGCAGGGACGGTTTATCAACCGACGGAAGGACGGAACACTTTATACCGAGGATGCCACCCTCTCCCCGATGCGTGACAGCGCGGGTCGAATTGTCAACTATGTGGCCGTCAAACGGGACATTTCCGAGCATTTACGCGATGCAGAGGAGAAAATAAAGCTTCAGGCGCAGCTCGGTCAAGCCCAGAAGCTGGATTCCATTGGGCGCCTGGCCGGCGGTGTCGCACACGACTTCAACAACATGTTGCAGTCCATACTCGGCTACACCGAACTGGCGCTTGAAAGTTGCGAACCGTCCGGCCCCCTGTACGATGACTTGCAGGAAATTCTCAAGGCAGCCCACCGCTCGGCCGATCTGACGCGCCAATTGCTCGCCTTTGCGCGCAAACAGACGATCACCCCCAAGGCTTTTGACATCAATACCGCCATCACCGGGATGCTCAAGATGCTCAGGCGGCTACTGGGCGAAGACATCAATCTGAAATGGATACCCGGCGTCGCCACCGCAACTGTCAAAATGGATCCGTCGCAACTGGACCAAATCCTCGCCAATCTGACGGTCAATGCGCGTGACGCGCTCAACGGATCCGGAACCCTGACCATCGCAACCCGCAAGCTCACCATCACCGAACCCCCGATCGGCATGGCCGATGTGTCGCCGGGCACCTATATCGTGCTGACCGTGAGCGACACCGGTTGCGGCATGACCCGGGAGACGTTTGACCATCTCTTCGAGCCGTTCTTCACCACCAAACCAAGGGGCGAGGGGGTCGGGCTCGGTCTGGCCACCGTTTACGGCATCGTCAAGCAAAACGGCGGCTTCATCACCGTCGACAGCAAACTGGGACAGGGCACGACGTTCGACGTCTATCTGCCGCCCGCGGCGGTGCCCGCCGAAACCCAGCAGACGGTCGAGTCGGACACGCCTTGCGTGGGCGGATCGGAAACCATCCTCGTGGTGGAAGATGAGAAGGCCATCAGCGTCACCATCTGCCGCTTCCTCTGCTCGCTCGGATACAACGTCATCGCCGCCACGTCGCCCGAAGAGGCGCTCAACCAGGCCGACGCCTACGCCGGCGCAATCGATCTGCTGGTCACCGACGTCGTGATGCCGGGGATGAACGGCCGCGACCTCGCCTGCCTGATGGCCGCACGGCGCCCTTCGCTCATCTGCCTGTTCATCAGCGGCTATACCGAAGACATTATCGCCCACCGCGGTGTCCTGGAAGATGGATTCTTCTTTCTTCCCAAGCCGTTTACAAAAATCGCTCTCGCCCGCAAAATTCGTGACGTGTTGGGACGGGAATCCAGCGGGGCGGTCTGATGAAGGTTGTGACCTACGTCGGAACCTATACCGACGCAACACACACGGGCATCCACATTCTTGAGACCGACACCGAAACCGGCGCGTTCCGCCCCGTGGGACGGGTCGACGGCATCGAGAACGCAACCTATCTCGCCCGGTCCCGCGCGCGACCGGTCCTTTACGCGGCTCACGGTTTGTCCGCTTTCGGCCCCCCTGCGCGCGGTGGCGCGATCGCTGCCTACCGTATCAGCGGCGCCACAGTGACGCTGCTCAATCGCAAGCCGGTCGGCGTCACCGTTCCGTGCCATGTGGCCCTCGACCCGTCTGAAACGGCCCTGGCCTTCGCCGAATACACACACGCGGTATCGGGGGTTTTCGAGCTGAACCCCGACGGATCGCTCGCCGACACGCCCCCCGTGACCACGACCCATGTCGGCAGCGGCCCTGACGCAAGCCGACAAAAGCGGGCGCACGCACATTGCGCAACCGTCACGCCCGACGGTCAATTTCTCTGCATCGCCGACCTCGGCATGGATCGCGTCATCATGTACGACTGGACCGGGCGCCAGCACGGGCTGACACCCGTGGCACACCTGACCATCACGACAGCAGGCGGCGCTGGCCCACGCCACTTCGTGTTCCATCCCAACGGCCGGTTCGCCTTTCTCCTGAATGAGTTGAACAATACGCTCACGACGTACCGCTATACGGGCGAGGCCTTCATTCCGCTGCACACGCACAGGACGCTTCCACCGGATTTCCACGGCTTCAGCAAAGCCGCCGCACTCAAATGCTCGGCCGACGGCAGGCGTCTCCTCGCCTCAAACCGCGGTCACGACAGTATCGCCGCGTTTGATGTTGACCCCGACTCCGGCCGCCTGGAGCTTCTGGCGATTTCCCCACTGCTCGGCGCCTCCCCCCGTGATTTCGCGTGGGTCCCCGGAGAGGCGTTCATCCTCGCTGGACATGAACACTCAAACACCGTCTGTTCGTACGCCTACGACGCCGCAACCGGGCGGCTGGAACCCGCCGGCGATCCTTACTCCGTTCACCGCCCCGTGTGCATCGTATTCGCCCCTCCCCTTGCGACACCGGGATCCGTTTAGAATTGCCATTTGACAACCATGCGCCACTGTGCGAACATGTGAGCTCATTTTTTTGGCGGGTTAGCTCAGTTGGTAGAGCAACGGAATCATAATCCGTCTGCCGGGGGTTCAAGTCCCTCACCCGCCACCACTCCAACAAGCTGTGCTTGTCGTGCTATGAGTAGCCATGCGTTTACGCTTCTCCTCCCTGTATGTCTCCGCCCGGAACAACATCCTGATCGGGCTGTTGCTCACCGCACCGATCGTCGCGACGATCTGGATCTTTAACTTTATCTTCAAATACTCGACCGAGTGGGTCGCCAGCAAACTCTTCCTCTCGCTCCCCGACCTGTTGCGACGTGCGCTGGTGATGCTGTGCATTCTGATCTTCCTCTGCATCCTCGGCACGCTGGCCCGTAATTTTGTCGGACGCCGCCTGTTGGAATTCTTTGATAAAACCCTCTCGCGCATTCCGCTTTTCCGCAACGTCTACGGTTTCTTTCGTCAGATCAGCGACTGGCTCGCCGCCCGCCGGGACGACATCTTCCAGGAGGTCGTGCTCGTGGAATACCCGCGTAAAGGGATCTATGTGATCGCCTTCGTCACCACGGAAGTCCCCGCACACATCCGCCTGCAGATTCCGACCGCCAACCCCTCCGAGCCGTGTCTGAACGTGTTTCTGCCGACCACGCCCAATCCCACCTCCGGCTTTTTTCTGATCGTCCCACGGTCGGAGGTGATTCCCCTCAAAATCGATGTGGCCACCGCCATCAACCTCGTGATGTCGGCCGGCGCCATCCTCCCCCAGGATGAGCAGCTTCGCAAAAAAGACACGTTCTTCGAGCGCCTGGCGCTGTTCATGCACCGCCACGATCCCGCCGCAACCCCGCAAGACACCGCCCATCCATGATGGTTAAAACCCAGGCGATCGCACTCAAGATCCGCCCTTGGTCGCACACATCACACGTGGTGACCTGGCTGACCCCCGATCACGGCCGTACGCTCACCTCGGTCAAAGGCGCATGCCGGCCCAAGAGCGCCTTTCTCGGCCAGTATGACATCGGCTACACGTGCGAGTTGCTCTTCTATGCGCGTGACCGGGGCGGTCTCCACGCCATCCGTGAATGCACGCCCGCGAACATCCGGGAGCCGCTGCGCGTCGACTGGCGTGCCGGAGTCGCCGCTTCCTATTTCTGCGACCTGGTCGCCGCTGTCTCTGTCCCCATGCAGGAGGCACAAGCCCTGTTCGACCTGCTCAACCGCTCCCTCGACAACCTGTGCGACCGAATGCCGGGCACCGGTCACCTGCTCGCCTTTGAGATCGCCCTGCTCGACCGCCTGGGAATCCTCCCGGACCTCTCCCTGTGTCCGATCTGCCACACCCCCGAACGCACCTGGATCCGGTTTTCGCTCGCCTCAGGCCGCGCGCTCTGCGCCCATGCATCGGCCGTCGCCGTTCTGGAGCCAGCCGTCACCCTCCACCGCGATGTCGTGACGTCCCTGCGCGATCACCTCTCGCCGGAGTCGGCCCTGCATCTTCCGCACAGCGGTGCCCTAGCCCTCGGCATACGCCGGTTTCTTGGGCTTTTTATCCGTTACCACCTCGACCTTCCTCCCGCTGCGCGGCGGGTTGCCTTTGACCTGCTCGATGAACCGAGCACTGAACGTAAACCCAACCCCAATGACCCCGTGGCTAAAGGAGCTGACCATGAAATGCGCCATGCCTGTTGATGCGTCGCGTGTACAACCTGGAAATTCAGAAAACAGGCGCGATGCCGTCATGATCCCGCGTACCGGATCTCCGGATCTCGAAACGAGCGACGATTCAACCGCCCTCCGTCCGTCATCCACGTGCGGAATGAGGCCTTCCGGCAGGCCGGCTATCACCCTCGCCGGATTGCTCGCGGTCGTCCTTCTGACCCTGGGGTGCTCGAACAACACGCTGAAGCTGGCCGATCCGTCATCGTTGAAGAACCACCCGCAAAGCATCGCCATAAGCATCAACGGCGTTCCGGTGTTCTGGGAATCGGTCGATCGACGCGGCCGGGCTTTCCTCAAAGACGAGCAAACCTTTAATCATCTGGCGTTCGCCCCGGATAAGGAAGCCGAGGCGCTCGACTTCTACCGACGTCGCGCCGTGAAGATTGAGGTCATGCGCCATCTGCTTCTGAACGAAGCCCGGCAGATGCGGATCGTCGTGACCGACGCGGACCGCCGGAACGCCCTCGCGCGCCTTCAGCCGCTCATGGCCCGACGGAATTGGACCACGAACGATTTCTTCACACGCTCCCCCCTCGGGGCCGAACAGACACACGCCGAGTTTGAAGAGAGCCTCTACATCGACAAGCTTCTGAATGATCGCGTGTCCCGTTCGGTCACGGTCTCCGAAGCGGAGATTGAAGCCGCCAGCGCCGAACTGGCCCGCACGCATCCTGACGCCACGCCGAAGCTGCCCGAAGTCCGCCAGATGGCGCTCCGCGGCAAAACCAAACGCGTCGTGAACGCCTATTACCGGAATCTCGTTTCGAACGCGGTGATCGAATGCGCCTTTCCCGATCTGACCTTCGACGAAGTCATCGTCGCCCCCTGATCCGTCACTCCGAAAACCTGCGCCCTGGCGGCAGCGTCTCGGAGTGCGGCGGCAAGCGGTATCCCGCGCGACGCCGCTTTTGACCCGCTTCGCCACGAATTCACCCCCTCGGAACCAGCATTTCTACTCGCCGAACTTCTCCCGATATGCCCACAGCCCGAGGGCCGGGTTGCTGATGTAATAAATCGATTCCCCATCCGGCATCCTGTTGTAGCCGTCCTGGAGCCGCTCCGGCTGATACCGGGAGGCCATGACGTCATACGGAACGGCATCGAACCCGACGGCGCGGATTGCATCGAGCCCCACCCCTGTGCCGGGACAATAGGTGATGTTGAACCGCCCCTCCGATGACCCGTGGATCAGATGGGCCGCCGCACCCAGGTTGCCGCGCAGATCGTCGTTCTCCGCGACTGCCTTCAAGGTGGCCGGCGTGCCGCGATAGCCATATTTACGGATCAGCTCATCAATCGTGGGGTCCTCGCCAAATTCCCGCAGCGCCGGGGCGAGCACCACCAGTTCGCCGCCGTCCGCAATGGCCATGCGCGTGCGGTAAACCGCCTTGTTGCCGAGCCAGGTGCTCTGGAATTCGTGCGGGTCGAGATACACCACCACTTTACGGGGTTCGCGGTCAAGCAACGTGATGTTCACCCGGCGCGCCAGTTTGCAGGCCTCGTGATACACCCGCACATCTTCTCCGGCGTAATACCCGCGCAGATGCATTTGCCGCGTGTCGGCGTCCTGCTCGACCACCGTCAGGATATACGAGATCGGCAGCTCGCCCAGAAACATCTCGACGGCCGTGTTGAAGAGCCGCCGCACCGGCGTCTCCGTCCGGCCGAGAATGGTTTCCATGTTGCAGACCGCGCCGAGAAAGTGCGATTTATTGATGATGTCGGCACCGCCGGCGCCGACGACGATGTTCTTGGTGTAATTGGCCATGCCGACCACTTCGTGCGGCACGACCTGCCCGATAGAGAGAATCAGATCGTAGCCGTCAAAGAGCCGTGTGCTCACCTCCACGCCGACGGGATACGAGACGCGGCCGCCGGAGAGTTCGGCAAGCAGCGACCCGGGAAGCTCGCCCCTGCGGACAATCCCGTTGCGCCAGTCGTGCACCGTGAACGCGTCCAGCGGGATCGTCTCGCCAAACATCATGCGGAGCTGCCGTTCCGTCATGGCGTTGTGCGTGCCCAGGGTCGGCATTACGTCGACCCGCACGCCCTCCGCCGTCAGGGCTTCGTACGCCATCGCGGTGATTACGCCCGCCTGCGAGTTGAGACGGGTGTGATCCGGCGGCAGAATCAGCACGCGGCGCCGCGTCCCCTTGCAGGATTGCAGCGTCCGGCCGACCAGCTCACGCAACTCCGCAGGTGAAATCGAGACCTGTGCTCCACACTGGCTGATCATGTGCCCCCCCATTCAACACCGGTTCCCCGGAACGGCCTCATCGACTCGCTTCAGGAGGCGCGCGCCTCAGACCACGTAGGTCGAGGCGGCGGTGATGCCGCCGCGGCCGGTCCAGTTGGTGTGGAAGAACTCCCCGCGCGGCGCGTCGGTGCGCTCATACGTGTGGGCCCCGAAGTAGTCACGCTGGGCCTGCAGCAGGTTGGCCGGAAGCCGCGCGCATCGGTAGCCGTCGTAGTAAGCCAGCGCGGCGCCGATGGCGGGAACCGGGATGCCCACCTTCACGGCCATGCGCACAACACGCCGCCACCCCCCCTGGGCACGACGCACCTTGCCGCTGAAAAACGGGTCGAGCAGCAGGTTGGTCAGCCCCGGCTTGCGATCAAACGCCTTTTTGATCTTCCCGAGAAACACCGAACGGATGATGCACCCGCCCCGCCACATCAGTGCGATGCCGCCGTAATTGAGGTTCCACCCGTAGGTCTGGGCAGCCGCGCGCATCAACTGGTACCCCTGCGCGTAACTGACGAGCTTCGAGGCGTACAGCGCGTGCCGCAAATCGTTGATGAACCGCTTGCGGTCACCCGTGAATGTCGCCGCCGCCGGCCCCGCAAGCAGGTCCGCCGCCGCCACACGCTCGTCCTTGAGCGCCGAGAGGCAGCGCGCGAAAACCGCCTCCCCGATCAGCGTGAGCGGCTGTCCCTCGTCGAGCGCGGCCACGGCGGTCCATTTGCCGGTGCCCTTCTGGCCGGCTGTATCCAGAATGTTGTCGAGCACCGCTTCGCCCGCCTCGGTCCGATAGCCCAAGATGTCGCGGGTGATCTCAATGAGGTAACTGTCGAGTTCGCCGGCGTTCCAGTCGGCGAAGACGGCATGCATTTCGTCCTGGGAGAGGCCAAGACCATCCTTCATCAACTGGTAGACTTCGCAGATCATCTGCATGTCGCCGTATTCGATGCCATTGTGAACCATCTTCACGAAATGACCCGCGCCACCCTCGCCCACCCACTCGCAGCAAGGCTTTCCCGCGTCGGTGTGGGCGGCGATCTTTTGAAAGATCGGTTTCACCGCGGCCCACGCGGAGGGAGACCCGCCGGGCATGATGGACGGGCCGAGCAACGCGCCTTCTTCGCCGCCCGAGACACCGGTGCCAATGTACAGCATCCCCTTGCTCTCCACGTAGTGGACACGGCGAATGGTGTCTGGAAAATGGCTGTTCCCGCCGTCAATGATGATATCACCCGGTTCCAGATGCGGGAGCACCTGATCGATGAAGTCGTCCACGGCCTGCCCCGCCTTGACCAGCATCATCACCTTGCGCGGACGCGCCAGGCTGGCGCACAACTCGGCGACGCTGTGACACCCGATGAACTTCTTGCCCGCCCCGCGCCCGCTGATGAACGCGTCAACCTTCTCGACCGTGCGGTTGAACACCGCCACGGTAAACCCCTTGCTCTCCATGTTGAGCACCAGGTTCTCCCCCATCACCGCCAGCCCGATCAATCCGATATCCGCTTTCATCGTCACCCCCTTTGCCGTCCGGTTTCCCGCTTCCAGCTTCCAGTTTCACCTCTGAATCCGGGCCGACCCGCCCATGGCAAGCGCCTTCACCTGTTCCAGCGTCGCCATCGTCGTGTCGCCAGGATAGGTGGTCAGCAAGGCGCCATGCGCCCAGCCAAGACGCACCGCCTCGTCGGGCGAAACCCCGTTCAGCAAGCCGTAGAACAAGCCGGCCGCAAAGCCATCGCCGCCGCCGACGCGGTCATAAACATCCAACTCGCGCACCGGCGCCTGTACGATCTCGCCGTTGATCCACGCCACGGCGCTCCACCTGTGGCGGTTGGTCGAGTGAACCTCGCGCAAGGTTGTCGCAATCCCCTTGATGTGCGGATGCTTGCGGATGACCTTGCCGATCATGCTGATGAACGCCGCCGGATCGAGTCCCGACCGGACGGAGGTCTCCGGGCCGGGAATGCCGAGCCCGAGTTGAAGATCCTCCTCGTTGCCGACCAAGACGTCCACGTGGCGGAGGATCGGGTCGAGCACCTCGACAGCCCGCGTGTTGCCGCCCAGGATATTCCACAGTTTGGCGCGATAGTTCAGGTCGAACGACACCACGGCTCCGGCGGCTTTGGCCGCCTGCATCCCCTCGACGATCACCGCGGCCGAGGTCATGGACAAGGCGGCGAAAATGCCGCCGCTGTGAAACCAGCGCACGCCGCCCGCGAAAATCGCCTGCCAATCAAAATCGCCTGGCTGAAGCCGCGCGGCGGCTTCGTTACAACGGTTGTAAAAAACAACCGGCGCACGCACCCCACCCCCGCGGTCACTGAAGACCGTCGCCATGTTCGGCCCGTGCACGCCATCGTGCGCAAAGCGCTTATAGAACGGCCGGACACCCATCGCGCGCACCCGTTCGGCAATCAGGTCGCCGATCGGATAGTCCACCATCGCCGACACGACACCGGTTTTAAGACCAAAGCAGTCCGAAAGATTAGCCGCCACATTAAATTCGCCGCCGCTGACGTGGATCCGACATTCCGTCGCCTTGCGAAAGGGTACCTCCCCCGGGTCGAGCCGGTGCACCAGCGCGCCAAGGGAAACAAAATCCAGCGCGCCGTCCTGCTTGATCGTCATTCCGTAATCCATCGTACACTCCTGACTTGCAACTACGTGCACATGCACTCAAAACGGGCGGAAAGGTGCCTGCACCCCTCTCCGCAGGCAGCCGGTATTATGCGGGGGGGGGTATCAAGAGTCAACGGGTTTTTACCAGCAATTCTCATTTTGGAGATGGAACCATCGGCGTCGGGGTCGGTATCGGTATCGGTATCGATAAAACCAACGGAAATTCGACCCCGATTCCGACCCCGACCCCGATGACCCAATAGCCTCATAATGAGAATTGCTGGTTGAATCGCCAGGGCAAACGCATCTAATTTCTCTCTTTTTTTGCTTCTCCTGGCGGCTGTCGTTGTCTAAAAGGCCGGATCCGGGGCTGGCGTGATCTGGAGTGCGGTGGCAAGCGCAGCGCGACACCGCTTTTTAAAGGGCAGCCCTTCTAAAAGCGGCGTCGCGCGGAATACCGCTTGCCGCCGCACTCCAGAAATCCTGCGCCACGCGCCAAGCTGGAGAGAAAGCCCTGAGCCAGAATCTGAAAAACATAAGAATTTAGATGCGTTTGCCCTGCTTGAATCGCACCCGCATCTTGACGTGGCGGTCCCATTCTGGTAACGTCCCTTGTCTGATCACTGAGGCTCTTGCAAAACCCCCTCCGGGGTGTCTACACGAGAGAAGTCAGAATACAGGAGGCGCTTGCAAAGCCTTTGGAAGCGGCGGGAATCAGGGATCAGGATGCCAAGGTTCAGGCCAAAAACGCCTCCTGAACCCCGAGCCCTGAACCCTCCGCTTGCACAAACCGGAGGTTTTGCATGCGCCTCCACTGTTCCAATTCGGTTCTAACGGGCCGACGTGGGGAAATGATCGTCCGATGAAAACCTACCGAGTACAGTTGATCAAGCCGGCCCAATTGGTGAACGGTGAACCCCTCAAGCTCGAAAAGGCCCTCACGCCGACACGTGCCCTCCCCTACTTGGCCGCGTTGACACCGGACAACTTCGAAATCACCATCACGGACGACAGCCTCGATGAGATCAACTACGATGCGGCTGTAGACCTCGTCGGCATCACGTCCCTGATCTCCCAGGTTCCACGAGCCATCCAAATTGCAGACCGCTTCCGCGCGCGCGGCGTGAAGGTGATCATGGGGGGCGTCGGCGCGAGCGCCGTGCCGGACCACGTGCTGCCGCATGTGGACAGCCTCGTCACCGGCGAAGCCGAAACCCTCTGGGGCGACGTCCTGGCCGACTTCACCGCCGGCCGTCTGCAACACCGCTACCAGGCGGCGGCGTTCTGCTCGATGGATAACCTCCCCCGGCCCCGCTTTGACCTGCTGAAGACCTCGGCGTATGTCCGGCCCGGCCGCGCCATCTCGACAAGTGATTTGCCCCGCATCCCCATCGAGACCTCACGCGGGTGTCCGCATGGCTGCGCCTTCTGCTCCGTTTCCAAGTATTTCGGCCGCACGATGCGCTTCCGCCCGATCGACCAAGTCATCGCCGAGATGCGCCACTATCCCGGCGCCTATTTCTTCCTGGTTGATGACAACATCGGCGCGAATCCAGCCCGCGCAAAGGAACTGTTCCGCGCCATGATTCCGCTGAAGAACCGCTGGATCGGACAGTTCAGCTCGCTCGCCGCCGCAGACCCCGAGCTGCTCGACCTTGCCAGACAGTCGGGATGCATCAACGCCTTCGTGGGCGTGGAGAGTTTTCACGCCGCCAGCCTCAACACCGTGGACAAGCGGCACAATGTGGGCAGGGACTTCGGCAAGATGCTGGCCGCTTTCCGTTCCGCGGGGATCGACCTGAACGTCAGCCTGATTGTGGGGTTCGACACCGACACGTCCCAGACCATCCGCGAAACCATCGACATCGCCATCGCGCTGCAGGTTCACCTGGTGACCCTGTTTATTCTGACCCCGATTCCCGGAACACAGCTTCACGCGCACCTTGAACAGGAAGGCCGAATCCTGCACCAGGACTACTCCCGCTACGACGGCACACACGCCGTTTTCAAGCCACGGCATATGACCCCCGACGTGTTGGAGGAGCTCTACTGGACATCATTCCAACGATTCTATTCGACCGGCAATATCGTGCGGCGCTTTTCGAATATCGTCCGCTGGCCCCTGAAG
The DNA here is from genome assembly GCA_964580075.1 of uncultured Akkermansia sp. Lineage (GTDB taxonomy): Bacteria > Verrucomicrobiota > Kiritimatiellia > RFP12 > JAAYNR01 > VGWG01. The sequence continues at coordinate 20,850 of CAZOJL010000015.1, forward strand.
CACCCGTTGACTCCGGTCATCTACACCGCCATGGGCAACCGGTTTTACCGCAAAGCGATACACCAACGCATGCACCCTCTGTGCGGGGGTAGCCACGTCCGCCCGCCATGCGACCTGGAAACTGGGACCCATCGGGCGACGGGCGATGCGGACACGGCGAACGACATGGAAAACGGCTGAAACGCTACGAAAAGGGGGAAGACCATGTGGGACTATACGGACAAGGTGATGGATCATTTCAGAAATCCGCGCAACGTCGGCAAGATCGAGCATCCGGATGGCGTGGGCACGGTCGGCTCGCTCGCCTGCGGCGACGCGCTGACGTTGATGTTCAAACTGGGGGCCGACGGACGCATTGTCGAGGCCAAGTTCCAGACATTCGGCTGCGCCAGCGCAATCGCGTCGTCGTCCATACTGACCGAGATGATCATCGGCAAAACTCTCGAAGAGGCCGAAAAGATAACCAACAAGCAGATCGCGGACGCCCTCGGCGGCCTGCCCGATCAGAAGATGCACTGTTCCGTGATGGGCCGTGAAGCCCTGGAAGCGGCGATCCACAACCGCCGCACCGGTGAAACCGCCATGCGGCATCTGGACGAGCGGATCGTCTGCACCTGTTTCGGCGTCTCGGAGAACGAGATCCTCCGCATCATCCGCGAGAACGTCCTGACGTCCGTCGAGGATGTGACGAATTTCTGCAAAGCGGGCGGCGGTTGCGGCATGTGCCGCAATGAGATTCAGAAGCTGGTGGAGGGTGTCGTGGCCGAACGGACCCAAACGCAGGCTGCGCCGGCCGAAGCCCCGCGCAAACTGACCAATCTGCAGAAGATCAAGCTAATCGAGGAGATCATCACCCGCGAAATCCGCCCTGCCCTCCAGCGCGACCATGGGGATGTCGAACTGGTGGATATCAGCGGCGATCGTGTGACCATCGCCTTCCGCGGCATGTGCGCCGGATGCCACGCCTCCGAAACCACGCGCCACACGCTGATCGAGGCCAAGTTGCGCGAATGCGTCGCGCCCGAAATCACCGTAGTCGAGGAGGGAAAATCATGAACCCCCTCGTCTACCTAGACAACAACGCCACCACCTGCGTCGCCCCCGAGGTCCGGGACGCCATGCTTCCCTTTCTGAATGACCTCTGGGGCAACCCCTCGAGCATGCATGCCTTCGGCGGACGCGTCATGCGCCATGTCGAGGAAGCGCGCGACAAGATCGCCGCGTTGATCCATGCCGACCCCTCCGAAATCATCTTCACAAGCTGCGGCACCGAGAGCAATAACGCCGCCATCTACGGCGTGGCCGAGATCCTCGGTCCGGGCGCGAAACTCATCACCAGCCGCGTCGAACATCCGGCCGTGCTCGGTCCCTGCCGTCACTTCCGCGAACACGGGTACACCGTGGTCGAGCTCCCCGTGGACGGCGTCGGCCAGGTCGACCTCGCGGCGCTGCGTGAGGCGCTTTTGGGAGGCCACAGCCTTGTCAGCCTCATGTGGGCCAACAACGAGACCGGGACGATCTTTCCCATCGCCGAGATTGCGGCGCTCGTCAAATCCGTTGGCGGGATTTTTCACACCGACGCCGTCCAGGCGGTCGGCAAGCTACCGATCGACGTCTCCCGCATTCCGCTTGACCTCCTCTCGCTCTCGGGACACAAGATTCACGCGCCCAAGGGGATCGGCGCCCTCTACGTCCGCCGTGGCACACGCCTGAAAACCTACATGATCGGCGGTCATCAAGAAAACGGCCGCCGGGGCGGCACGGAGAACGTTCCTTACATCGTCGGTCTCGGCAAGGCGGCCGAACTCGCAGTCGCCTCTCGTGCGGAAGAAACCACCCGTGTAGGTGCCCTCCGTGACCGCCTCGAGGCCGGATTGCTTGCGACGTGCCCCGACGCCCGGGTCAACGGAGATACTCGAAACCGTCTGCCAAACACTCTCAACATCAGCTTCGAGTTCATCGAAGGCGAAGCCATTCTGTACCACATGAGTGACTTGGGAATCTGCGCCTCGTCCGGTTCGGCCTGCTCTTCGGGATCGCTCGAACCGTCACACGTGATCCGCGCGATGGGGGTGCCCTTCACCGCAGTCCACGGTTCAATCCGCTTCAGCCTCAGCCGCTACACCACAGCGGCCGACATCGATACCGTGCTCGAACGCCTCCCCGGCATCGTGACCAAACTGCGCGCCATGTCGCCGTTTGTGAAATAGCCGCCCGATTGACGAAGACCGGAGATGAGAAAGGGTTCAGGGTTCAGGCCGAAAACGCCTCCTGAACCCCGAACCCTCCGCTTGCACAAACCGTAGGTTTTGCAAGCGCCTCCACGAACAAGGCGCTACTCAATCAGCGCGCCTTCGAGGTTCGTCTTCAGATCGTCGCCCGCCTTCTCGGCGTCCTTCTCCACCTCAGCGACGTCCTCCCGGACTTCCTCTGCGGCGTCATCCAGACCCTCCACGGCGTCCTTCTCCACCTCCGCGACGTCCTCCCGGACTTCCTCTGCGGCGTCATCCAGACCCTCCACGACGTCCTTCTGCACCTCTGCCGCGTCATTGCGGATTTCCTCTGCGACGTCATTCAGCGCTTCCGCCGCGTCCTTCTGGACCTCGGCGGCGACCTTCTGGGCCTCGGTGCCAGCCTTCTCCACCTGCTTCGTCAACCCGCCCAACTTGCTGTCCGCGGGTTCCTGTTTCTTGCAACCGGTGAACGCAGCCGCAACCCCGGCCACCATAGCAACTAGAATCAACCGTTTCATGTGGTTCTCCTTTTAACCGTGCCTTTGACACGGCGTTAACCCGTACTCGTGTAATGTGACAACTATAGCACTTGTTTCCTCGGCAGACAAGCCCCAACCATTCTCATTTTGAGCACATCCGACCCGTCGAAATCGAAATTGCTCTCGGGGTCGAAATCCTTGCTTTCTCGTCGATTTCGGTCCCGATCCCGATTTGGATCCCGATAGTGGCTGCCCGTGTTAGAATTGCGGGAACACCTTTCTTCCTCTTTTTCTCCCACGCTCACGTATGTGTCGTACACCCTTCATCACGAAAACAGCGTAATAACGATTGATTCTTTCGGCCACTTGTGGCATAGTTTGCATCGCGCTTGAACCTACGCACCTGCAGCTGCACGTATAGGGTCGCTTATGAAGCTTATACAGAAGACAACCGGAGAAAACACGACAGGCAAAGGAAATCGCTCCACCGCACAGGGCGAGGCTGGCGCGCGTCCCGTCGATCCGTCCGACCCATGCCACACCTGCGCATCGGGGAAGTCCGGGTACCGGCAGGATCACAAGTCGCTGTACAAGCAACTGCTTGCCGGCCTTTACGACGCCGTGCTGATCACCGACCCCAATGGATATGTGATCGACATCAACCCGCGTGTGGAGGAATTCTTCAAGTACAAGGCTACGGAGACCTGGGACATCATGGTGGGCGAACTGATCGACGGCGTGAACAGCGCGCTGCTGGATCGCGTGCGCAAGGGGCTTTGCGAGGGACGCTTCATTCTCGTGGATGCGACATGCGTGCGCAAGGACGGCACCACGTTTGCCGGAGAAGTGTCGATCAGTTCGATCGAACTGGTCAACGGGGGCGATCTGGTGTTTGCCGTGCGTAATGTGGACCGTCGCAAGAACACCTGGCAGAAGCTCCGGAGCGGGCAGAATGCATGGATGAACGCCTTGTCTGCCGGCGTGATCGGCGATGCGCAGGGAATCATCTGCGGCGTCAATCTCGCCGCGCTCAAGCTGTGGGGTTATGCCAGCGAAGAGGAACTGATCGGCAAGCCGATCGGCAAACTCTGGGCCGATGGCGACGCGGCGGCCAAGGCCATGGCGTCGACGCAATCGGGGGCCTCCTGGTCGGGTCCCTTGCCGGCATCCACGCGCGACGGGCATACCGTGCAAGTGCACGTGTCGTTTGATCCCGGGGTCGGCACACGGGACGGTGCGACGGGAGTCGTGTGTTCGGCATTACCGCTCACGACCCTTTAGGAGCCGCATGCCCGAAACCCCCTTACACGAACAGCGCATTCTGGTTGTATCCGCGCCGGACACCGCGCACACCTTGCAGGACTTCATCAGCACCCGGATGTCGCTGTCGCGACGTGCGGCAAAATCGCTGATCGACACGCGTGCGGTCTGGGTGAATCGCAAGCGGGTCTGGATGGCGCACCATGCACTCCGACCGGGCGATCACGTGTTGGTGCCGGTCTACGCCGACACCGTGCACCGGGTGGTCGCGCCGAAGCTGCGGGTGCTGGTGAGCGACGTCGATTACCTGGTGATTGACAAGCCCGCCGGGGTGATGTCGGTAGGCGAAGACAGTGTCGAAAATCGTGTGCGCGCACAGGAAGGCGAGCCGGCGTTGCGTGCCGTGCACCGACTGGACCGCGACACCACAGGCTGCCTGTTGTTCGCGCGCCGGCCCGAAGCGTTCGCCGCCGCGGTCGCCGAATTCAAAAAACGTCATGTGCGCAAAGCCTACAACGCCATCGTATCGGGCCGGTACGCACAGAAGATCTCCACCATCCACGAAGACCTGGACGGCGCGCGGGCGGTGACCCACATCCGTCTGCTGCAGGTGAGCGACGCCGCCAGCTACCTCTCGCTACGCATCGAGACGGGACGGACGCACCAGATTCGCAAACATCTGGCCGCGATCCGCCACCCGATCCTGGGTGACCGTGAATACGGCCCGAAATTCGCCATGGATCCGCGGATCGTGGCCATTCCACGCCAGATGCTCCACGCCGCGGAGATCGAACTGCCACACCCGCTCAAGCGGGGTGAAACGTTCCGGGCGCACAGTCCGCTGCCGGCCGATTTTCGACGCTGCCTGCGGACGTTCAAACTCTAGGAAAGACACCGCTTGCAAGAATCCGAAAATCAGGTATCTTTAATGTCTTTTTGGCGTCTGGCGTGGCGCGCGGCAATCTGAGAAGGGCGATCCGGTATGCAGAAGATCGATTGGACAAATCTGGGGTTCAAGTACATGGACACCCGGTGCCATATCCGTTACGAATGGCGCGACGGCCAATGGGATGCGGGCGAATTGGTCAGCGACCCCCGCATTCCGTTACACATTGCCGCGTCATGCCTGCACTACGGACAGGCGGCGTTCGAAGGCTTGAAGGCGTTTCGATGCAAAGACGGCGCGATTCGGATGTTCCGTCCGCAGGCGAACGCGGCCCGGATGGCATCCACAGCGCGTCGGATCTGCATGGCCGACCCCTCCGAAGCGCTATTTCTGGACGCCTGTTCGCGCGTGGTGCGGGAAAACGTCGACTACGTGCCTCCCTATGGCACGGGCGGCGCCCTCTACATCCGGCCGCTGCTGATCGGTTCCGGCAGGCAGATCGGCGTCGCGCCCGCCGACACGTACACCTTCCTGGTCATGGTGATGCCGGTGGGGCCCTACTATATCGGCGGGGTGAAGCCGGTGCGCGCGATCATTTATGACGATCACGACCGGGCGGCGCCGTTGGGCGTGGGCGATGTGAAGGTGGCCGGCAACTACGCGGCCAGCCTGTACGCGCATGAGAAGGCCAAGCGTCACGGTTACCCGGTGGAGTTGTATCTCGATGCCCGGGAGCACACCTATGTCGAGGAGTTCGCCACATCGAATTTTATCGCCATCACGAAGGACGGCCGCTATGTGACCCCCGATTCCCATTCGATCCTGCCGAGTGTGACCAACCACACACTTCAGCAGCTCGCGCAAGCGGCGGGTATGCCGATTGAAAAACGTCCGGTTCGCTTCGACGAACTGGCCGATTTTGCCGAAATCGGCGCTTGCGGCACGGCCGTCGTGGTGACGCCGGTCTGGCAGATCGTCCGGGGAGATCAGACGATCACCATCGGCACGGAAACGGCTTGCGGCCCGGTGTTGCAGAAGTTGCACGACCACGTGCAGGGAATCCAGTACGGCGACCTCCCCGATACGTACGGGTGGTGCCTCCGCGTCGAAGAGTAGAGCGGAAGGCGCAGGCAAAACCTCTGGGTTTGCCCGCAGGCTCGCACCTCAAACCGGCTCGGACACCTCTTTCAGTCCGTATTTCCGAACCAGACGCTGGAGATAGGCGCGTTCGATGCCGGCTTCGCGCGCCGAACGTGAGATGTTGTTGTTGTTGCGGATGAGTAGATCCTGGAGATAACCCCGCTCAAAGTGCTCGATCAGATCGTTCTTGGCATCCTTGAACGGCTTGTCGGCCAGAATCAACGGCTCGGGCTCGACGGATTTGCGGTTGGTGCGGAGATGGCCGAGGCTGAGGAAGGCGGGAAGATCGACCGGACGGCGTTCGCTGTAGAAAGCCACCTCGATCAGGTTGCGCAGTTCGCGTACGTTTCCAGGCCAGTCGTGGCGCTTGAGCACGTCCATGGCCTGATCGAAATGGGCCACATCCTTCATGGCGTCGGGACCGTGGATATCGGTGAGAAACTTGCGCACCAGCAGGGCGATGTCCTCCTTTCGCCGACGCAGGGGGGGAATTTCCATCTGGACGACTGAGAGACGGTAGTAGAGATCCTCGCGAAACCGGCCTTCATTGACTTCGTTGGCGAGATTGCGGTTGGTGGCGCAAATGATGCGCACGTCGATCTTGTGCAGCTTATTGCACCCCACCCGGCGAATCTCGCGCTTCTCCAAAACGCGCAGGAGCTTGGGCTGAAGGTCGGGAGAGAGATCGCCAATTTCATCCAGAAAAACCGTGCCGCCGTCGGCCGCCTCAAAGGCGCCCGTGCGGTCGGCGTTCGCGCCGGTGAACGCCCCCTTCACATGGCCGAAAAGTTCACTCTCGATCAGATCCTTGGCCATGGCGGCGCAGTCGATCACGAAAAACGGCTTTTTGCAGCGGTTGCTGTGAAGGTGTATCTCCTCGGCGAGGATCTCCTTGCCCGAACCGGTCTCTCCGGTGATCATCATGGTGGCGTCGGTCGGCGAATAGGTTTCGGCGAGATAAAAGACCCGCCGCATCGCAACCGAACGTCCCAGCGCCTTGCCGAACGTCTCGTTGCGACTGAGGGGGATGTCGGACGCCTCCTGCAACGGACAGAAGACAAGCCGGGTCTTGCCGATCTGGATTTCGGCGCCGGGCGAGAGGCAGGCAGAGGTGACGTTGACCCCCTGGATGATCGTGCCGTTGGTCGACCCGAGGTCGCGAATCTGGTACCCATTCTGATCCACGGCAATTTCGCAATGCCGTTTCGAAATGGTGGTGTCCTGTAATTCCAGATCATTGTGCTCGCCCGAGCCGATGGTGAACACTTCCTTGTTGATCACGAATTCCTGGCCTTGCAGGGGGCCGCTGACAATCAACAGCTTGGTTTTGCGCACACGCAGCGTGGCGGGATCCTGGTCGCGGCTCAAAACCAGCGTTTGTGATTGCACGTTATTGGTTCGGGTTTTATCAGCCATGGTGTGTCAATCGTAACGCACGCATACGGGAGTGTACAGTAAAAAAAGTGGCGCCCCTAATTCCAGAAGCTCTTGCAAAACCTCCGGTTTGTGCAAGCGGAGGGTTCAGGGTTCGGGGTTCAGGAGGCGTTTTCGGCCTGAACCCTGGCATCCTGAACCCTGATTCCCGTTGCTTCCAAGGGTTTTGCAAGAGCCTCTCCATTCAAAAAATAAGTCCGGAATAGTCACCCCGAATCGTTCAGGCACGCACCACGTCCCTGATTTTGGCGGCTAGGTCGGCGGTGGTATACGGCTTCTGCAGAAAATGGACCCCCTTCTCAAGGACGCCGTTCGACGCGATCACATCGGCCGTGTATCCCGAGATGAAAAGCACCTGCATCGTCGGCCGCTGCGCGGAGAGGCGATCCGCGAGATCCCGCCCGTTCAGCCCGGGCATGACCACATCGGTAATGAGCAGATCGAGCACCCCGGCGTAGCTCCCGGCCAGACGCAAGGCATCTTCCGGAATGGCTACCGACAGAACCGTGTGCCCCAGACGACGAAGCATCTGGGCCGTCAGGCTGAGAACCGTCGGATCATCCTCGGCCAACAGCACGGTCAACGGACGTCCCGACCGGACGCTCGCGGTAAGGGACTCCGGTTTCGCTTCCGTTCCGGCGCAATGGCGCGGCAGATAGATTGTAAACCGGCTGCCGCACCCGGGTTCGCTGTAGACGTTGACGAATCCCCCGTTCTGCTTCACGATGCCGTAGATTGTCGAAAGTCCCAGACCGGTGCCCTTGCCCACGGCCTTGGTGGTAAAGAAGGGTTCAAAAATGTGGGCGAGTGTTCCGCGATCCATGCCGCAGCCGTTGTCACTCACCGAAAGCCGGACATAGGCGCCGGGGTCGACCGACTCGGGACCGAACATCGGTTGGGGTTCGTCCAGCATCGTCTGATCGGTCATGATGTCGATCATGCCCGCGCTGTTGCCGTCGAGGGCGTCGGCGGCGTTGACGCAGAGGTTGGCCAAAATCTGATCGATCTGGGCGGGATCAATCCGAACGGGCCACAGGCCCTCGCCGGGGTGCCAGCGCAGGGTCATGTGCCCGCCGATGAGCCGCCGCATCATGCCCAGCATTTCCGAGATCGTCGCGTTCAAGTCCAGAACCCTGGGCGAGACCACTTGCTTGCGGGCGAAAGCAAGCAGGCGGCGCGTGACATCCACCGCGCTCCGTGCGGACTCGCGGATGGCCTGCAGTTCGTCAAAGAGCTGGTGCTCGGCGGTAATGCCCTCCAACGCGAGATCGGCGCAGCCGAGAATGACGCAGAGCCGGTTGTTGAAATCATGCGCCACCCCCCCCGCCAACCGCCCTACCGATTCCATCTTCTGCGCATGCTGCAACTGATCGGAAAGGCAGATGTGCGCGGTGATGTCACGCTTGACGCCCACGTAATGCACAATAGTTCCGGTGGCGTCACGCACGGGCGAAAGGGTCGCCTCTTCCGTAAAGAGCGAACCGTCCTTGCGTTTGTTGACAAACCGTCCCTGCCACGTTCGTCCGCTGGAGATCGTCTCCCACAGTTTCTTGTAGAAAGCCTCGTCCTGCTGCCCGCTCTTGACGAGACGCGGATTCTGTCCGATCGCCTCCGCGGGCGAATACCCGGTGATGGCCGAAAACGCGGGATTGACGTAGTGGATGATCCCCTCCGCATCCGTGATGATGATCGCCTCGCCGGCCTGTTCGACAGCCGCCGCAAGCCGCCCGCGGTCAGCATCGTCCCGTATGCGCTCGGTGATATCCTCGCAGGTACACACCAGATACTGCGGCATTCCCTGCGCATCGTGAATCGGGGTTCTGGCAATCTGTAGCCAGCGCGGGCCGAGGGTGGCATGGTCAACCCGTTCCTTCGAGCTGCTGACCGTGTCGCCCGACGCCCAGGCCTCGTGATCCATCCGGTCCACGCACGCCGCCTGTTCCGGCGAAAGCATCTCAAAGACGGTTTTTCCGAGCACCTGTTGCCGGGTGTAACCCAACAGGCGCTCGCTCGCGGTGTTCCACTGGATGATTTGTCCGAACGTGGCGGGATGCGCATCCTTGATAATAACCGCCGTCGGCAGCCAATCAAGCACGGCCTCGACGGGAAGCGACGGATCGTGCGACGCCTCTTCTCCGGACGCGCGCACCCGTACCGAACCGTCCGCAGGACAAGCTTCGTCCCCCGCAGGAGGATGCGGCGGCTTCGGAGACCGGCACGCGATTCGGACTTTTTTGGCTTTCATCCGTCGAATGATAGCAGAAAGAGAACACGGATACATCGCAAAAACATTTTTTTGTTGTGACAAGTGCTGCGCAACGTGCCATTATCATGCCCGACCTCAGCCGAAGCATGCCATGATCACTGTCACCGCCATAGGACTTCTCTCGCCCCTCGGTCTCGATGCGGCCGAGACCGCCGCCGCGCTCCGTGAGGGCGCTTCGGCCGCACGCCCGTCGGATACCTTTACACACGCGGATGGAGCCCCATGTCTCACGGCCGAAGTACCGCCGTTTGCGATTGCCGACTATCTCACACCCAAGACGTTTCTGGATCGTAATAGCGCGCTCTTCCTGGCCGCCTGCGCCAGTGCCCTGCGTGCGGGCGGACTCGACCCCAGAACACTCCCCTACGGACGCGCGGGACTTGCCGCCGCGACGGTGTGGGGCGGGCTCGACACGCTCGACCGCTTCTTCGCCGACTACCGGCACAAAGGCCCCCGCCTGGTGAAGCCGCTGCTCTTCCCACATACCTACGCCAACACGGCCGTCAGCCTGGCCGCCATGGAGTGGGCGCTCACCGGCGAGCACTTGAATATCGTCAGCGACCGCACGGCCTCGGGACAGGCCCTCTGTGAGGCCGCGGCACTGATACGGGAGGGGCGCGCCGATGCCATGCTCGCCGGCGGCACCGAGGCCCTCGGACAGCCGCTCCTCCGCGCCCTTGCGGCCGCGGGTCCGCTCGCCATGGGAACGGTCGCACCGCATCTGTTTGCCGCCGCCGGCCCCTCCGGCGCCGTCCCCGGCGAAGCGGGAGTGGCGCTGCTGTTGGAGGAGGATGCCGTCGCACGCGCGCGCGGCGTCATCCCGCTGGCGCAGGTTCTGGGAATTGTGTGTGCCGCCACGGCTGAAGAGGCGCTGAATCGCGCGCTCGAGCAGGCCGGAACCCCGGCCCGGACGGTCGGTTTCGTCGTCGTCTCGGCCGACGGCACAGCGACCGACGTTCGCGAAGCCGCCGCCGTTCGGACCGTGTTTGGCGACCGGCGCCCGCCGGTCACCGCACCCCTCGGACTGTGCGGCGACCTCCAGGGAGCGGCCGCCGCCTTCCTCGCCGCCTGCGCCGTGCTCATGATCCGCGGCCGGTTCCTCGCGCCGCTGCCCGCACAACCGCCTGCAGCCGGCCTCGACTGCGTAATCGGCTCCCCGCGCGCCTGCCCGCCCGGCCCCGCCGTCGTCCTCACCACATCCGACACCAACGCCTGTGCCCTCGTCCTGGACATCCCTGCGCCGGTCCCTACGCCTGGCGCGTGATATGCACATCGCCGGAGAGGATCGACACCCTGCGGCCGTCCCCCTGCTCGATGATCAGGGCGCCCTCCGCCTCCAGACCGGCCACGCGGCCCGTGACCGTGCCGCCAACCTGCTCCACCGTGACCGTATGCGCCGCGAGCGCATGGCGATCCAGAAACGCCTGACGCAAGGATCCGAAACCCTCGCGCAGCCATGTCTCATACAACGGTTCAAAGATCGAGAGCAACGCCGCCACGAAGGCCGCGCGCGAAACGCGCGCGCCCGCCTCCCGCGCGAGAGACGTGGCCAGCGGCGCCAGCACCGGGGAGAATTCGGTCTGGTTGAGATTGACGCCGATGCCGCAGACCACACGCCTGATCCGGTCCGTCTCCGCCTCGAGTTCACAGAGGATGCCGCACGCCTTCCGGCCGTTGATCAGGATGTCGTTGGGCCATTTGACCAGCGGACGCAGTCCGGGAGCGATCCGCTCGATCGCGAGCGCCACCGCCAACCCGGCCACCAAGGGCAGCGTCGACACACGGGCCGGTTCGACGCGGGGCATCAGCAGGATCGACAGGTAGGCGTTGAGACCCGCGGGCGACACCCACGCGCGACCCATCCGGCCACGGCCGACCGTCTGACCGTCCGCCACGACCACCGTCCCCTCGGGAGCGCCCGACTCGGCTTGCAAGGCGGCCTGGCGGTTGGTCGAATCGACGGATTCGAGAAAGACGTAGTGCCGGCCGATCATGCGCGTGGTCAGCAGCGGCATCACCTCGGTCGCGAGCGGCGTGTCGGGACTGGCGCAGAGGCGATAGCCGCGGCGCGGCGCGGCCTCAATCCGATAGCCCTGCCCGCGCAAACCCTGGATGTGCTTCCACACGGCGGCCCGGCTGATCCCCAGATCGGCGCACAGCCGCTCACTGGAAATCTCCTCGCCCGCCGCCTGCTTCAACCACGCGATGATCCGCTCTCCCGGTTGTGCCGTCATCCCCGCCGTGCGCCGCTTCATAGACCACCCTTCGTTACTGTCAGCCGCCGGATTTGTTGTATCACCCGTGATCGGAATGTGCAAACGGTTTCTGCGGGCGCGGGTGATGAAGAGAAAGCTGAAAGTTTGAAAGTGGCCCCCTGCTGCACTGATCGTCACAAACAGGCAAATGGAACCCCCAGCAAGCGTTCCGTGTAGCAGCGCGGGTGTTCGTCGTTGTTGATCACGAGGCCGAACGGGCACCGGGTGTCGGCCATGAAGTTCTCGATCGCCTGCAGGTCCCGGCCACGCACGGTCTGGGCGTGCTTGATCTCGATGGGCAGCAGGCCGAAATTACCTTCCAGGACCAGATCGACCTCGCCGCCAGCCCCGGTCCGGTAGTGGGAAGCCTCGAATGGAATTCCGCGTGCGTTCAACCCGCGCAGGATCTCCTCGATGACCATGCCTTCCCAGGACTGGCCGACTGCGGGATGGGACAGGAGCGTGTCGAGATCGGGAATCCGCAGCAGATGATGGAGCAGTCCGGTGTCCCGCAGATAGCCTTTGGGGTGCTTGACCGCGCGCTTGAGCGGGTTGCCCGCATAAGCCGGCAGGCGACGCCAGACAAAGGTGCCGTGGGCGATCTCCACATAGTCCCGAGCCGTCGGCTGAGAGACGGCCAGCGCCCGCGCCACGTCGGAGTAGTTGAAGATCGTTCCGGACAAGGCGCCGAGCATGTGCAGAAACCGGCGGAACCGGTCGTGATCGAGTCCGGGGAACAAGCGCGCAACGTCGCGATGCAGATAGGTCTGCACGTAGTTCTCCCGCCAGGTGCTTCGGAAGTGAGGACGGGGCTTCATCCAGGGTTCGGGATACCCGCCTTGCAGCCAATACGCATGAATGTCCGCGAGCGTGGCGCGAGGTCGCAGTTCGTGTTCCAAATCACGGAGCGCGACCTTGCCGGCTTGCAGCGCATCAAAGAAGGCCGAATCGAATACCTGGCGTGTTTCCGCAAAGGAAAAAGGCGCCATCTCCACCAGGGCGACCCGTCCGGCCAGGGACTCCGAGACCGACTTCAGCAGGGACGGAGAACTGGAGCCCGTGATGACAAAGCGGCCTGTTGCGCCTCGGTCTTCGTCAATCGCCACACGTAGCGCCGGAAAGAGCGCGGGAAGAAGTTGTGATTCGTCAATCGCAATATGCCGCGGATTCATCCGCAGAAAGAGATCCGGGTCTCTGGAAAGCACCTCAAAGTCACTCTGACGTTCCAAATCGAAGCGCCGCCAATCGGACGGCAACGTGCGCAGCAAGGTTGTCTTCCCGCATTGGCGCGGCCCCAAGATAGCCACGCAGGGAAACTCAGCGAGATGACGTCCAATAATCTCTTCGTATAGGCGTTTCATGCCATGCAATATAAAACAATGCGTTTGATTATGCAAGGCATAAATCGACGGGTCAATCAGTCAGGGCTAACGGCCAGCAATTCTCAATATGGCAGTCTCTATCGGGATCCAAATCGGGATCGGGACCGAAATCGATGAAAAGTAAGGAATTCGACCCCGATAGCGATAGCGATTTCGACTGTACGGATGCGCTCATATTGAGAATTGCTGGCTAACGGCAGGGCGCCCGCATCTAAATTTCTGCCCCTGCTGCAAAAAAAAAGAACACTTTCCGCAAAAACCGCAAAAAATCAGCGAATGTTTCGTCCGCCTCACCCGTGAATACACGGACGGCGGAACGAACATTCGCTCAAAGCCGTTTTAATTGCGTCATTCAGCGGTTTCACCGGTATGCCGTCCGTGTATCCACGGGGGGCTGACGGAAGGCCCGTCCCTTGCGAGACCTTGCGAGACCCGGGAACGGTGTTGGGTTTCACGCTTGAATATTTCTGCGTCAGCGTGGCCCAGAAGG
>CAZOJL010000016.1:0-33293 GCA_964580075.1 uncultured Akkermansia sp.
ACCCCGAACCCTCCGTTTGCACAAACCGGCGGTTTTGCAAGCGCCTCCCTAATCTTAATCCGTTCTCCATCTGTTGACGATCCCACGAAACGCGCGGAATCCCCCGAATTCATAAAAAAAAATAGTATGCCAGAAGACCGGGCAAACGTTCAAGCAAAACGTTCGTCATCAGCAATTCTAAAAAGCATTGGAAGGGGGTGGCGGCGAGGTGCTATGATGGGTGCATGAATAGCGAAACGAAGCTGATGAAGATCGGCGTGCTGGGGTCGGGCGCGGGCAGCAACATGCAGGCGATTCTGGACGCGGTGAAGGCGCGGACCCTTCATGCGGAGGTGACCTGCGTGATTGCGGATGTGGCGGACGCGGGGATCCTGGAGCGGGGCCGACGGCATGGCATCCCGTCGTTCTACGAGGATCCCGCGCCTTATAAATCCAAGCTCGATGGCGATGCCGAGGCGCGCTACATCGACGTGCTGCGCGCGCACGGCGTCGATACGGTGGTCCTGGCCGGTTTCATGCGCATCGTGAAACGCGGCCTGTTGCAGGCGTTCGGCGGCCGTGTGTTGAACATTCATCCGGCGCTCCTTCCCGCTTTTCCCGGGCTCAAGGCCTGGGAGCAGGCGCTGGCCTACGGGGTTACCGTTACCGGGTGCACCGTCCATTTCGTGGACGAGGGGATCGACACGGGGCCGATCATCGTCCAACGCACGGTCCCGGTGCGGCCCGGCGACACGGCCGCGACGCTGCACGCCCGTATCCAGACAGCCGAGCACGAGGCCTATCCCGAAGCCCTGCGGCTGCTCGCCTCGGGCCGGCTGCGGTCGACCGGTCGCGCGACGGTCCGCCCCTGACCGGCACGTCATCAAATCAGCGAATGTTTCGTCCGCCTCACCCGTGAATACACGGACGGCGGAACGAACATTCGCTGAAAATCGTGTTGGTTGCCATCATTCAGCGGTTTCACCGGTATGCCGTCCGTGTATCCACGGGTGAGGCATCCGAGTGAAACCGCAAAGTGGCGGTTTTTGCGGAAAAATAAGATGCGTTTGCCCTGGACTTTTGACAGCAATTCTAAATATGAGCGTGATGGGGTCTTCGGGGTCGGGGTCGGTATCGGTATCGGGGTCGAAAACCCTTTGTTTTGTCGATACCGATACCGACCCCGACCCCGACGCCGATGGTTACATCTCCATATTGAGAATTGCTGGGGGCCCTGCGCTTTGGCTTGCCGCGGGAGCAAAGTCCGGTTAAAATGGCGCCTCATTTAGTTCAAGCACGGTTATGTGAACCCTAGGACTGTTATGACGACAGACGTTTTTTTCGATCTCCTTCCGAGACGCGGCCCCTTTTTCCGCCGGATCGACTGGGCGGCATTCTGGACGGCGACGCTCGTCTCGTTTGGGGTCTACTTTCTCACCCTGGGGCCTTCGGTGACGTTGGAGGACTCGGGTGAGCTTGCGGTGGCGGGCGATTATCTGGGTGTGCCCCATCCGCCGGGTTATCCGATCTGGACGATTTGCGCCTGGGTGTTCGCACGGATCTTCGAATGGGTGACGTTCCGCGGGCAGCCGACGCCAGCGTGGAGCATTGCGCTCATGTCTGCGTTTTTTGGCGCGCTGGCGTCCGGATTCACGGCGATGTTGATCACGCGTTCCGCCTCCGATATTCTGAAAGACTCCCATCAGGATCTTCATGCCGCGACGGGGCGGCGCGAGGGGTGGTTCTGTTGGGCCGGCGGCGTGTCGGCGAGTCTGATTTTTGCATTCAGTCCGGTGATGTGGTCACAGGCGACGATTGTCGAAGTCTATTCGCTTAACGCGTTCTTTCTGATGTTGATCTTCTTGATGACGTATCGCTGGATGCGGCGTCCGTCGGACACCGTGCTCTGGATCACGGCGTTCGTATTCGGGCTCGGGCTGACCAACTATCAGGTGTTGCTGCTGGCGGCAGTGCCGCTGGTGATCGTGATCGTCCTGCGCGATGTCGCGCTGTTCCGCGATTTTCTGATGACGGGGATACCGGTGTTGCTGACGGCGCACGTTCTGAAACTGGGCGCGATGATGCCGATGCCTGGATTTGCCAAGCTCGAACCAGTGGTCGGCAAGCAGGTTATGGCGCCGTCGGGGGGACTGCTCATCGCCGGTTTGGCGGTGGTGCTGGCGGGATTTGTCGCGGCGCTGGCCTTGCACCGGCGGGACCCGGCCACGGCGCGCGGACGCAACCGCCGCAATGCGGTGCCCGCGGTGTTGTTTGGGGCGGGGCTGTTGTGCCTGGTGGTGGCCGGCATGGTGACCCATTCCCTGCAGGTGCCGGGCGAGTTTGCGCCCCGGGTCGCGCCGTTGCGTTATTTGTGGATCGGCATTCTGACGGTGGGTGTGGTGACGTGTTCGGCGCTGGCCGGTTTTGCCAAGCGCGACCGCTGGTCTGAAAGGTGGGTTGCCGTGCCGTTGGCCCTGGCGGTCGGGTTGCTGCTGGTTATGTTCGCGGTGCTTTCCAACCTGCCTGCCGCGCCTGTGCTGCAGGCCGCACCGGGGCAGCCGGTGTTTTCCTGGGCACTGCCGACACTTGTCTTTCTGGGTGGCTGCGGCATCCTGTTTGTACTGGGCGCGACCATTCCCCGGGGGATCTTCTACGCGCTGGCGGTGCTGGCGGTGCAGGCGGCGTTGTTCGGCCTGGTGCGCAAGGGGGCGCTGCTGGGGCTGACCCATCCGACGACCTGGTGGTTTCAGGCGCCGCTGTGGTGGAATTTCGGTGTGCTGGGGCTGGCCTGGTTGCTGTTGCCGCATGGCCGGCTCGCGGCGCTGTCCCTCTTTTTTGCCGAATTGGGGATCTCATTCTACATTTACATGCCGATCGTTTCCGATCTGCGCAACCCGCCGATGAACTGGGGCTATCCACGGACCTGGGAGGGCTTCAAGCATGCGATCACCCGGGGCCAATACGAGAAGATCGTTCCGTCGACATCCCGGATATTGCCGCAGTTGGGATCCTATTTTACCGACTTGCGGGTGCAGTTCACCCTGCTGATTGCGCCGCTGGGGTTCCTGCCGTTTGCCGCGTGGCAGGTGCGCGGACCGGCATGGCGGCGCACCCGGGGATGGGGCGTCTGTCTGGCGGCACTGGCCGGCGCGGCGGTCGTCTGGTTTATCAGCCTTCAGGCGTGGATGCCGCAAGAGGTCAAATTTGCGTGGCTGCCGGGGTTGGCGGCCAAAGCCGTTCCGCTGGGCAGCTTGCTGCGGGGAGTGGCGCTCGCAGGGCTGATGTTGTCGTTCGCGGGTGCGCTGGCCGCTGGCGTGAAGGTGTTGCACGCGGCGATCGGTCTGTTCGTGCTTTCGTTGCCGTTCGTGGTGCTGGCAAGTGTGCCGCAGGTCGAGCGGATTTTTGATGTGACGCGGTTCGACAAGCTCATGCTGGCCGGCATCTTGATGCTGTCGGCGGTCGGCGGTGGCGTGTTGGCGCTCACGCAGGTGGACGAGCGGTTGGTCCAGACGTGGCGTTCGGGCGGCCGGTCTGAACGCTTCACGCTCGGCGTGATCGGCGCCTTCGTGATCGTGGCTTGTTTTGGCTTCTTCGGATTGCTGGTTGAGATGGGCAAGCGTCCGCTGGCGGCGGTGTTCCACATTGTGGCGCTGGCGATTGTCGTCGCGGCGCTGGCCTGGGGACGGCGTGTGTTGGCCGGCAAGCGTGATTTGCGCTGTGCGATGGGCGCAGTGACCCAGCAATGGTTGATCGCCACCGTGGCGGCATTTCTCATGATGAGCGTGCTGCTGATCGTGCTGGCCAACCCGAAGGGGGACTTGCAGGATGCGTTCATCCAGAAGGTCAAGTTCATCTCGTCCCACGGCCTGTTCGCCCTGTGGATCGGGTACGGCTTGGTGTTCGGGTTGGCGGTATTGGACGCGCTGCTGACGGCGGCGTTGAACTGGATGCGGCCGCCGACTTCCGAACCGGCGGGGGCGTCGTCGCGTCTGCTGTCGCGCGCGATCATGACGGGCGCCGTGGTGGTGACGCTGGCGCTTGCGGCCATACCGGTTTACCGCAATTATACGGACGATCAGTTGGTGTTCGAATTTGGTTCCGCAGAACAGAACGGACATGACTACGGGTGGCAATTCGGTAATTACCAATTGCGCGGCGCGGCGGCGATCACCGAGGAATTGATCGCGGAGGAGGAGCCGCTGCCCGATCCGCTCTTCCCGCCCGCGATGGAGCCGAACGCGGTCTTTTACGGCGGCACCGACCCCGGGCGGTTCGTGCCGACCTACATGATCTATTCGGCCCGGGTGCGCCCCGATGTCTTCCTGATCACCCAGAATGCGTTGGCCGACAACACGTACATGGCCACGATGCGGGCCTTGTACGCGGATCTCATCTGGATGCCGACGCCGGCCGATAGCGCGAATGCCTTCCGTATCTATGTGGACGAGGTCAATTCGGGTAAGCGGCCGCGGAATGCGGAGCTGGTGATTCAGAACGGCCGCGTGCAGGTAAGCGGGGCCCTCGGGGTGATGGAGATCAACGGCATTCTGTGTGAGATGATCTGGCGCAACAACAACTTCCGCCACGCGTTCTATGTCGAGGAGAGCTACGTCATTCCGTGGATGTATCCTTACTTCACCCCGCATGGCCTGATCATGAAGCTCAACAACGAGCAGGGCCCGATTGCGCAGGATGTGGTCACCGCCGATCTGGATTTTTGGGACTGGTATTGGCGCCGGCTCACCCGGGACACCCGCTATCGCCGCGACGTGGTGGCCCAGAAGTCATTCTCCAAGTTGCGCGGCGCCATTGGCGGGCTCTACGTGGCGCACGGTCGGATGCGCGAGAGCGAGCAGGCGTTTCAGGAGTCGCGCATCCTCTATCCGCCCAGCCCCGAGGGGAGTTTCCGGCTGGCACAGGAGGTCCTGCTGCGGCAGGGGCGAACGCACGACGCGCTGGATGTGATCAACGCGTTTGTGCGGCTCGATCCCAACAACGACCGGGGCGTTTCGTTCCGTGACACGGTCGCCCATTATGACACGATGGAGCGCCGTCTGCGTGAATTGCTGGCCGTGGCGCAGCAGGGCGCCACGATCCCGTTGGAGCATACGCTGGAAATCGCCAAGTGTTACCGCGAACTGGGAAATGTCGAACAGTCGGCGCGGGTGCTGGAGTCGCTCGCGGGCGCGGAAGGGTTGCCGTTGCCTGTCATGCTGGATGTGGCCGTCCAGCTTGCCCAAAGCCGGAAGGCAGGGGCCGCAGCACACTTGCTGGACCGGTTGATGGCGCAACCGCTGCCGCCGGATTTCCCGCTGGACGGGTTCATTCAAATCGCCCAGTCCTATGACATCTGCGGCCAGCCGGGCAAGATGGTCGTGCCGGTGTCGCGCTATTTGCAGGCGCGTCCGGGCGATTGGCGCGTGTGGATCATGCTGGCTTCGGTTTACCAGAAGCTGCAGAAGACGGAACAGGCGCTCGGATGCCTGCGCCGGGCGCAAGAGAACGGACGCGCGCAGGCCATGCAGGCGGCGCATCAGATTCCAGGGTTGCAACCGCTGGTCGAACAGCTCGCGCAACAAAGCCGGAGTGCGGCAGGCTTGGGGTGGCCGGGCTTACCGAAGTAGTGTTCCGGGTGCTGTCGTTCGTGAGGGGCCGTCCTGCCATGCTCCGACAATTTATCGACACCGCGCGACTGATTTCAGCGGGCTGCGTATTGGATCGGGACGCGTCGCACCACGTGCTCCGGGTGATGCGCGTGACGCCGGGCGACGTGATCGAGGGCTTTGACGGGGCGGGGCTGGTGCGGCCATTGCGTGTGGTCCGGGTGACCCGGAACGAGGTCGAACTGGAGCCTGCGGGCGACAGTGTCACCCGGTTGCGGCCGGCCTGCGCGCTGACGCTCTTCGTCTGCATCAGCAAGGGGAGCCGGATGGATTGGACCGTTGAAAAGGCGGTCGAAACCGGCGCGTCGCGCATCGTGCCGGTTCTTTCCTCCCGGACGGTGGTGCGGCTTGACGCACAGGACGGCATCGAGAAGCAGATGCGGTGGGAACGAATCGCACGCGAGGCGGCCCGGCAATGCGGCGCGGCGTGGGTGACGCGCATCGAACCGCCGCTGCCGTTTGAGGCCAGTGTGGCGCTCTTGGTCGAGTCCGCGCCGGTGTTGGTCGGTGCGCTGCGTCCCAACACTCCCCGGTTGCGCGATGCATTGGCTGCTTTTTCGGATCGACCTGTCCGGGCCGGCTGGTTCGTCGGCCCCGAGGGCGATTTTACCCCCGATGAGTTGGATCGGCTGATCGCCGCCGGCGCCATTCCGGTCGATCTGGGCGGCCTGGTGTTGCGCGCCGAAACAGCCGCTCTTTACGGGCTGTGCGTGCTTGGCAACCGGTGGTTGTGATCAGTGCTTCTTCCGGAGCGTGTCACGGTTGGCAAAGAAGGTCTCGGCCGCCTTGCGCATCCGTTCAGCGTCGGGGAAGTTGGACGGTTCGCAGGCGTCACGGAAATCCTCGAGATGCTTCCGTTGTTTGGACGAGAGGTGGGCCGGAACCTCAATCATGATGCGGACGTTCAGATCGCCGGTACCGCGTCCCTCGATGCTGGGGACGCCTTTGTCGCGCAGGCGGAACACCTTTCCGTTGGGGGTGCCGGGCGGAAGCCGGATCTCGGCAAAGCCTTCGGGCGTCGGCACTTTGACGGTGCCGCCGAGGGCGGCGTCGGTCGGTGAAATCGGGACGATGCAGGTGAGATCATCTCCCTGCCGTTCAAACAGGGCATGATCCCGCACGTGCAGCACGACGTAGAGGTCGCCCGAGCCGCCGCCGCGGAGCCCCCCCTCGCCTTTTCCGGGGAGCCTGAGCCGCGAGCCGGTCTCGACGCCGCGCGGGATGCGCAGGGAGAGCTTGCGGCGTGTCTTCATACGTCCGGAACCGTTGCACTTCGTACAGGGGTTGCGGATCATGGTTCCTTCGCCATTGCACACGGGGCAGGGCTGGCGGATCTGGAAAAAGCCGCCGCCTGCCACGACGAAGCCGTGGCCGCCACACTGGCGGCAGGTCTCCCGTTTCGCCCCGGCGGCTGCCCCGGTTCCCTGGCACAGGTCGCAGCCGTCATTCACCGGGATGTCGATGTCGCGCTCGGATCCGAACACCGACTCTTCGAGATCGATCTCAAGGTCAAAGCGGAGGTCATTGCCGCGTTCCTCCCCAGTGCGCGAGCGGCGGGAACTGCGGCCGCCAAACATGTTGCCGAACACCCCTTCGCCGCCGCCGAACAGATTGCCGAGGATGTCCTCGATGTCGGACATGTGCGTGAAGTCGCGGCCGAAGTCAAAGCCGCCGGGGCCGAACGTCGACTTCATCCCCTCGTGGCCGAACTGGTCGTACTGGCGTCGCTTCTTGTCGTCGCTCAGCACCTCGTAAGCCTCGGAGACCTCGCGGAACTTGACCTCGGCCTCTTTGTTGTCGGGATTGCGGTCGGGATGGTACTGCATGGCCAATTTGCGATAGGCCTTCTTGATGTCGTCGGCGGAAGCGGCCTTCCCGATTCCCAGCACCTCGTAATAATCACGTTTCGCAGCCATGTCCAGTATCCGGGGTTCGGCGTTCAGTCAGGAGTTGGCGCATCGGCCGGGGCCGTTGCGGGAGTGGCCGGCCCGGACGATAGCATCACCTGGGCGGGACGGATGAAGCGGCCCGCGAGGCTCCAGCCCTTGCGAAGCTGGAAGACGACATGTCCGGCCGGGGAGGCGTCGGAGGGCATCTCGCTGAGCGCCTCGTGCCGGGCGGGGTCGAACGGTTGTCCGACCGCATCCTCCGGTTTGGCGTCAAACTTGGCCAACGCGGCGTGGAGCTGGTCGGAAACCATGCGCACGCCCGCAACAAAGGGGTCGTCGGGGTCGGCTGCAGCGGCCAGCGCGAGGTCGAAATGGTCGATCACGGGGAGTAGTTCGATGATCAGCGCCTCGGTGGCCCGCTTGACCACTTCCTCGCGTTCGCGCACGTGACGTTTTCGGACGTTATCGAAGTCGGCCAGCAGACGGGCATAGCGGTCTTTTGCGGTTGCCAGTTCGGTCTCGAGCGGGTTGGCTGGCGGCGCCTCTCCCTCGATCGCTGCCGCCGCGACAGACTCCTCTGCCGGAACGGCCGCAGGCGGGGTCGGCTTCTGGCCGCCCGCCGCGCCGGACCCGGGCGTGTTCTCATCTTGGGCTGCCCTCGGTTCGTGTTCCTGATGCTTCTTCTTCGACGAAAACATGGTGATCCTGGTTCTCCTGAATCCGAATGGCGTGCGACCCATTCGGTTGTCGACATAAAGGCCCAACATGATACGGTGAATCGCGCGAGGCGTCAATCCCGCAAACAGGTCATGATCGTTGAATCTGCAAGCGGTGTTTGCGCAAGACGAAGCTGGTGGGCGTTCCGGTCGGTTTGGCTCGCAGAAGGGCGTTGGGACGTTCGCCGCCCCAGACCTGCATGGCGACCGGCACCGCCCGGTCATACACCTGTTCGAGCATCTCGCGAAAACGCTCTTGTCCGCGCCAAAACGGCATCGGACCGAGGCGGGTGAGAAGCGGAGCCGGCACGGTCCGGCCGGGCGGGGGCCCAAAGGTTTCGGCGGGCGTCCAGCGGTCGCCCCAGAACGCGGCGGCGTCCGCAGCCGGCTCGCACGGCCGGTCGGGTTCGGGAGCGGGCGGTTGGAGACCGCCGCTGGCGGGGCGGACGCGTACCGCCGGAATCAGATCGCTGCGGTTGATGCCGCGCAAATCGAGCAGAAGCATGGGCTCGCGTTCGACGGCCTCGCCCAAGAGAAACAGGACGGCAGCCGCATGTTTGCACGGCTTCGACCAATCGGGGCAGGTGCATTGGCAGGTCCAGTCGCCGCGTCGCTCGGGAAACAGCGGTACCCCCGCGTTGCGGAAGAGCGCCTCCAGCTCGACGGGCAGGTCATTGACCAGAAGCCGCCCGAGCCAGGCGGGGTGTGCGCCGAGCGCGGCCGCGAGGTCGCCACGGTCGCCATCGGCCAGCGTGCGGAACGTGAGAGACACCCGGTACGGCTCTGGGGAACCGCCCTGCACCACGGCCCCAACCGCCCCCTCGCCCAGGGTCAGCGCCGCGACTTGCCCGGCTACCGCATACTGGCGGCCCCGGCCCAGCCGGGCACCCAGCCGCAATCCCTCCAGCATCAGCATCCAGCGCCGCCCCCACCACGTACGGCTGTGGTTGCTCCGCGTCCCCTGCGCCCGGATGCCTCCTCGCACCGCCAGCGGCACCCGCGGCTCGTGTTGTTTTTTGCGTTTGCTCATGGCGCCCATTCTCCGACGGCGTCCTGCGACAGCGACAGCACGTCGCGCAAGTCGGTGTCGTTGAGTTCCGTGAGCCACGTATCGCCGCTCACGACCAGATCATCGGCAAGCGCCGTCTTTTCCCGGATCATCGCCTCGATTCGATCTTCGATGGTGCCGCCGCACACAAACTTATGCACCATCACGTCGCGGGTCTGTCCGATCCGGAACGCACGGTCGGTCGCCTGGTTCTCCACCGCCGGATTCCACCAGCGGTCAAAATGAAACACGTGGTTGGCCCGGGTCAGGTTGAGCCCGGTGCCCCCGGCCTTCAGGGAGAGGACGAAGACGGCCGCTCCAGCATGGGCTTGGAACGCCGCCACTTGCGCGTCGCGTTGCGCGCGCGTCGTGCCGCCATGCAGGAAGGGGACAAAGCAACCGAACTCCTGTTGCAGGTGCCGCTGCAGCAATGCTCCCATCGTCGCGTACTGGGTAAAGACCAGCGCCGCATCGCCCGCCGCGACCACTTCTTCGATCATCTCGCGTAACCGGTCCAGCTTGCCCGAACGTCCGCCCAGATCGCCGTCTTCACCCAGGAAATGGGCGGGGTGGTTGCACACTTGTTTCAGGCGGGTGATCGAGGCCAGCACCAGGCCGCACCGGCCGATCCCGGTTGCGCCGTTTTTCAGCGCGGCACTGAGTTCGTCCAGCACCCCCTGGTAGAGCGCGGCCTGTTCGCGCGTCAGCGTGCAGTAGACCGACGCCTCCCGCTTTTCGGGCAGGTCGCGGATGATGTCGCGGTCGGTCTTGAGCCGCCGCAGCACAAACGGTGCGGTCATCTGCCGCAGCCGGTCGCGCGCCGTCAAATCGATTCCGGTCTTGATCGGCAGGGCGAAGGTTTCGCGGAACGCCGTGCGCGCCCCGAGCAGCCCGGGGTTGAGAAAATCCATGATGGACCACAAATCACCAACCTGGTTTTCAACCGGCGTGCCGGTCAGCGCGATGCGGTAATCGGCTTGCAGCGCACGCGCCGCCTGAGCCTGCCGCGTGTCGGGGTTCTTGATATTCTGCGCCTCGTCGAGGATGATGCCTGCCCACGCGGTCTGCCGGATGCTGCCGTAGTCGCGGTACAGGAGGTTGTAACTCGTGACGACGATTCCCGCCGCCGCCGCTTCTTCGGCGAACGTGCCGGACACGCTGCGGCTTGCGCCGTGGTGAACATGCACCGGCACGTCAGGGACAAAACGGGCCGCCTCGCGTGCCCAGTTGGTGAGCACGGAGGTCGGGCACACCAGCAGCACCGGCCGGCGTTCGCCGCGTTCCCGCTCCCGGGCGATCAGCGCCAGCGCCTGGATCGTTTTGCCCAGTCCCATGTCGTCCGCCAAACAGGCACCCAAGCCCCATTGCCGCAAAAATGCCAGCCACGCGTAGCCCCGCTCCTGATAGGGGCGCAACGTGCCGCAGAAACCCGCCGGCGGCGGGAGCGGTTCGAGCGCGGTTTCGCCGTTGAGCCGGCGCATGAGCTGGCCCAGCCACCCCTCCGCCTCGACACCCGCGACCGCCAATCCGTGGGCGTCTCTGTCGATGCCCAGCATCATGCGGATGATATCGTTCGCCGCACGCGCCTCGCGCACCTGTTTCTGCCACAGCCGCAGCGCCTCGTTGACCTGCCCGCGATTGATCTCGATCCAGCGGTTGTGGAAACGGACGAGCGCGTCGCCGGCTTCGGCGAGACGGGCCAGATCCTCGGCGGTTACCGGCTCGCCGCCGATGGCGATCTGCCAGTCGACGTCCACCAGAGACGCCAGGGTGAATGAACCTGCGACGGGCGCGCCTTCCGCAGCGACCCGGGCGACCACCTGAATATGAGACGCGCCCCCCTGCCACCATGCCGGCAGTCGCACGCTGAAGCCGGCGGCTTGAAGCATGGGCGCGTCGTTGCGCATAAAGTGGTGGGCATGGTCTGTCGTCAGGGTCGTTCCCGTCTCACCCGCGTGACCGGTGGCCACGCTGGGTGTGATCAGCGCCGCCTGACCGAGTGCCGTGAGGAGTCCTTCGCGCCCGGCCGCATCCAGTCGGTTGTCGTGCCACGCCTGCTCCCAGTCGACCCGCTCTTCCCCTTCCCCCGCTGGGTCGGACTGGGGCAATCCCTCCACGCGGTAGCGCAACGACCAGAGGGCGTTCTCCCGCTCCGGCTCCTGCAATTCAAAACAGAGGTGCAGGGGGGAGCGGCTTTCGAGATCGACCGGTCGGCGCCAGCGTGCGACCTCTTCGGCGAGCGCGGCGATTTCGGCACGGCTTTCCCAGCGAATGGTGCGGGTGTCTCCGCGCAAGGAGGCCCCCCAGGCGTCGTGCGCGCTGAACGAGCGTCCCCGATCCGCATGGGCACGCGACAGGGTTGTCACCGCCGCCAGCCGCACCAGCCGGTCCACGGCCTCGTCGAAGAAGGCGGCGGCTCCTGTCCGCAGGGCATCGCCGCGCGGGGGCGTCGCCGCATCGGCCGTGAGGCAAGCCGCCGCTCCCGGCAGACGCGCCACGAGCGCATCGAATCGCCGCACCTCGCCCCGGGCGAATGCGGGTTGCCATCGGGATTCGTAGCCGGTATCGGCCAGGACCGCCGCCACCGTTCCCGTATCGTCCGCCGTCTCCGGTGTCCCGTGCGGCGCGGAAGCAGGCCCGGCGTCAAATTCACGCAACCCCGGCAGGACCTGCCGGCGCGCCACGACGGCGCCAGCCATGCGGAATAGATCGCTCCAGGCGCCCACATCGGAGCCGGCCATCACCCCCGGTGCGAGGCGTCTGCCTTCAGCCGTGGCGCCCAGCACCAGGAAGAGCTCATGCACCTGCAACGGAAGCGCCCACACCCGCCGCGGGACCGGCGCCGACCGCTCCGGTCCGCTGCGACGCAGCCAGTGACGGGACGAGAGGATGTGTCTGTCGGTGGCGGGAAGCCACGCGATGCGGATCTGACCGTCGGTCACGACACGTGCCGCCGCTCCGCCCGTTTCAAATGCCGCCAGGGCCTTGGCCAGCGCATCACGGTCACAGCCCCACGGCTTCGGTTCGTCCGCGACGTGCGGATGTGGCGCTCGGATACCGTGCGGGTCTGCCGGGGTTTTGTCGCTGTCTCCACGCACGCCCCTGCCGACCTCAGGGGTTTCCTCCCCCCAAAGCAACCATTCCCCCGCCAGCCACGAACCGTGAATAACAACCATCGCGTGCCTATTGTGAAAGTTCTAGCCCGCTTCTGACGGGCCTTCTGCTTTCCTGTCTTTCAGCCCGTAGACTTGTTTAGGATCTTTTGTTTGCTAGTCTAACATTTTCCTGCTCGCCTCGCTATACCGAATGAGCAGATCTTAATAGAGCCGCACCTTTTGCGGTCGGGGAGGACCCGACCCTCCGAATGAAACAGAAATGCCGTTTCGACGTCTGGAGGGCCGGCTTCCATGCCGGTCACTCGTCGAACGGAATTAAAATGGACAGGCTCTGATCAGGAGACCGCCGGGGCTGGCGCCTAAGCGGTCTCCAGCAGCTTGCGGGCGTGTTCAAGCGTCACGGAGGTCAGATCCTTGCCGCCGAGCATGCGGGCGATTTCCTCCGCCCGCGCTTCACCGGCCACGGGCGCGATGCGGGTGAGGGTCCGTTTTTTCTGGACGACCTTGCTCACCACAAAATGCGCGTCGCCGAAGACGGCGACCTGCGGCAAGTGGGTGATGCAGAGGACCTGATGGTTGGCGGAGACGGTCCGTAACTTGCGGCCGACGGCATGGCCCACTTCACCGCCGATGTTGGAGTCAATTTCGTCGAACACGAGCACCGGAATCCGATCGTGCTTGGCCAGAACCGCCTTGACGGCGAGCATGACGCGGGCGATCTCGCCACTCGATGCGATGTCGCGCAGGGCGCGCATCGGCTCGCCCGGGTTGGGTGCGAAACCGAAGGAGACGGCATCCGCACCGTCGGGGCGGGGCGGAACGGGTGTGACGTCGACGCCGAACCCGGCACGGAGGAAGCCGAGGTCGCGCAGCTCCTGGGTGATCGCCTTGGCGAGGCTGCCCGACGCGGTCGTGCGGACCTTGGAGAGGCGTGCGGCCTGGACGTCGCGGGTCGTGACGGCAGCGGCGATTTCAGCGTCGATGGACGCGAGCCGCTCGTCACGCGCGGCGAGGTCGTCAAGCCGGTCGCGGCTGGTCTGCATCCGGTTCAGCACGTCCTGGACGGAGGGTCCGTACTTACGCTTGAGTTTTTGCACCCGCGCCATCCGCTCCTCGAGTTGCTGGAGGCGGCCGGGATCGGCGACAATCCGCTGCAGACGGTCGGCGACGGTGTGGGCCAGTTCCTGCACCTGGGTGGTGGCGGACTGCAATTCCCCCCGCCAGGCGTCGGCTTCGGGGAGGATCCGGGTCAGGTCGCGGAGGCTGTGCTGCAGGGCTGCGAGCGTATCGAATGCGGAGGCCTCGCCGTCGGTGAGACCCGTGAGAATGGCATTGCCCGACAGCAGGATCGCTTCGGCATTGGCCGCTTCGGCGTGATCGCGGATCAGGTCGGCCTCATCTGCCGGAGTGAGGGCGGCGGCGGCGATTTCGTCGACGATGAACCGCAGCCGGTCGGTTTCGGCGGCGATGTCGGCGCCGCCGCCGATGAGTTCGGTGCGGCGGCGTTCGAGCAGGGCGAGGGCGCGCCAGGTTTCGGTATAGGCGGCGCGGGCCGGTTGACAGCGGCCGAAGCTGTCGAGCAGGTCAAGCTGGAAGGCGGGGTCGAGGAGTGACTGGTGGTCGTTGGGCCCATGGATGTCGACCAACAAGGCGCCGATGCGACGGAGGGTCTGGACGGTGACCGGGGCGTCATTGAGCAGGCAGCGACCCGCGCCGGCCGCCGCGACGGTGCGGCGGATGATGAGCTGCCCCTCCTCGCAGGGCGGAAGGCCCGCGTCGGCGAGTTGGGCGTCGACGGCCGCCGACGCATCCAGGGTAAAGATCGCTTCAACCTGGGCTTCGACCGCGCCGCTACGAACCAATGACTTGTCGGCGCGACCGCCCAGGACCAGGTCGAGTGCGCCCATCAGAATCGATTTACCCGCGCCGGTCTCGCCGGTAATGATATTCAATCCGCCGCCCGGGGAGACGGCCGCGTCCTCGACGATCGCCAGGTTGCAGACACGCAGATGGTTCAGCATGGACAGGCCATTCTTCTTTTAGTCTCGAAGTTCGGGTAGCGCATAGGCGGTGGGCCCGGCCTGGATCTGCTTGAGAGAGACGTCGAGCCGCTCCAATCGCGCGAAGATGCCCCATGCGGCGCCGTTGTGGGTGCCGAGTGCGATGATCAGTTCGTGCTCGCCCGTGCCGGCGCGGACGCGGGGCTGTCCCTTATCCGGGTACGCGGGGTTGGTTCCGTTCGAATCATGGAAGATGGGCGAGCCGTCCATCCAGGCCTTGACCGGGCCGTCGTAGCCGAGCAGGAGTGCCAGACGCATCGGGTGCGCACAGGAGAACCGGAAGGCGTAATAGACCGTGGCATCGCATTCGCCACAGCGGCTGATTTCGGGGTGCAGGTTGCAGAACGTCTCGTCGAAGGTTCGTTTTGTCAACTGCAGGACATTCAAGTCGTCCGGATAGCGCAGTTCGCCGAGATTTCCGGAGCCCGGTTGGATTGTGCTGACCCTGAGTTCACGGACAAAGGGTGTGAGCGCGCGGGTCCGGCCCATCGGGATCGGACCGAAGACGGGCAGGGGGCGTCCGGCTGCGTCGGTGAGGGTGCAGACCGGATTGGTCCCGTAGCCGTAGTAGAGGCTTGCGCCTGCGAGATCGCCAGGCGCGAGCGTGGTGCGGATGTATGCGTGCGCGCCATCCAGTCGAACATCGGTCACGTGGTCGACCTCGTTTTGAGAGACCACGGTGAACCCGGTCGGCCGGCTGCCCGCACGCAGCCCGCCGACCACGTTGTCAAAGGCGACGACGGCAACGCCCGTGCCGCGGACGGTCTCGACAGTCACGCGGTTGAGGGTGATCGGGGGCGGCTCGGCGTGACGAGCCTGGCGCAGGGACTGCATGGCACGGGCTAGCCGGACACCCAGGACAGCGTGGCCCTCGCCGCTGATATGGATTAAATCATCGAGTGGAAGATCGATGGCCGGGACGGTTTCGAGCCGCCGGATCGTCCGTGGCAGGAGCCGCTGCTGCTCTTGGATCGAATTCCACGCGGTGGGGGAGATAAAATTCAATTTTCCGACGAGGCGCGAGATCTGCACGATTACCACCGGCAGCGCTGCGGCGTGGCAGTCGCGGCGGATGGCGGCGATGAGGGCCTTCATGCGCCGGGTGTAGAGCGGGGCGCTCTCGGCGGTGGCGTCGCTGCATCCCTGATACCACAGCAGACCGGCAACCCGTCCGCCATTCTTGCGGACGCGGCGGACCAATGCGCCATAGAGGCTCTTGCCGCCCTCCTGTTTGCGCTGCGGATCCCACTGCAGCATCGACGTGCCGCCGTGGGCGCAGGCGATCAATCCTTGGGGGACGCCGTTGGTCAGTCGGCGCATCTCATTGCCGAAGGCAGGTCCGGGGGAGACGCCGTAATCCGGGTCGGGGGGGAGCGGCGGAAGGCCCCCGTTGAGATCACGGTGCACCTGATCCACACTTTGCCACAGGTTGTGCGTCGGGTCTTGGGCGATGGCCCAGCGGTCATCCATGTAAAACGCCCGGACGCCCGGATCGGTGGGAATCCGCTCGCGGGGGAACAGGCCGCAGCCCTGCATGTTGGATTGACCGCCGAGGATCCAGACGTCGCCCACCAGCACGTCCTCGATCGCCAGCGTCTCGTCGCCGACGCGAAGGGCGACCGTATAGGGGCCGCCAACCGGTAATCCGGCGAGACAGCCGCGGAGCCTTCCTCTCCCCGCCGCACCGACCGTCCGGTCGGCGAAGCCTTTGAGCGGTTTGCCCTCCCGGAAGACCCGTACCCGGATCGGTCCGGTTGCGGAGCACGTGCCGGTAAAATCAGCCTGGCTCAGGTTCTTACCATTACGTTGCAAGACCATGTGGGCGAACAATCCGTTGCTAATGTGCATCGTCTCCCTTTCCGGTATCATTCCATGAACTTGCCCGTATGGCGGAAGGTCACGGCCATGGCCGTGAGCAACGAGGCAATGTCCATCAGCCGTTCCTCTTGCTTGTCCATGCGCACACGCAATCCAAGGGAATGGGCGCGCTCTTCGACCTTGTCGAGCAGCATCCCGATGTCTTCGGGCGCCATCCCGGACCAACCGGAAACGCGGGTGATGAGCATGCGGCGACGGCGGTTGATAAACGGGGCGGCTTCGACTGCGGGAACGGGGGCGCGAAATTGCGGGAAAACACGCTTGAGCTTGTCGTCGAGATAGCCCTGGGCTTTGGAGCGATAACGCTCGGCACGCTTGCCGTAGTGCTCGGCGATGGTCATCGTGAGCGTTTCAACCGGCTGCATCAGTTCGCCGCCGGTCACCCCGGGCGTGCGATCGCGCAGGCGGCGCATCACGCGATCGACATACTCGAGTTTGCGCAGCGCGGGCCAGTTGGCATAACGCCTGCGCCAGCCCGATTTCGGCGTCAGCCAGACGGCAAACGTCTCGGCGAAATCCTCGTCCGGATGCTTTTGCGCGTAGGTCGTCCGACGCGCCTGGCCATGCGCCAGGTGGCGGACGAAGCGGCGGCTGAAGGGATCGGTGTCAAACGTGTCGCGGTAGGGTTCTGCAAACCGGCCGAACAGATCGCCCCACTCCTGCTGCGCCCACAGCCGGTAGGCGTAGTTCACCGCGTGGCCGGCCTCGTGGCGGAGGAACATCATCAGCATCTGCTCGTCCTCGATCTCCCCGGTTTGCTCCTCTTCAATCCGCATCAGCCGTTTGTCGGCCAGATAGAATGGAATGCCGATGACCGGAACACGGTTGGGGCAGCCCCAGCCGTCGGTCAGATAGAATATGGGTGAAAAGCCGATCTTGCGATCATGAAACTCCTTCTGCAGTTGGGTTATCTGGGGCAGAACCGGAGAACGGGACAGGCGCAAATTCAGGTCACAGACACGGGTGTTCAGCAGTTCGTATCGAACCGTTTCCCATGCGTTGATCAGCGAACGAAGACGGACGGCGGCGCTCATGGTGTTTTATTCTGGCCGGGTAACGTGATACGGATCATGCGGGTGCACCAAAACCTGTCCCGGCGGTCAACTCCATTGTCGCACGTCCCGTCCCGGCCGTCGAGCACAGACCCAGCAATTCTCGTTTTGGATCCCGATAGCGGCTGCCAGTGTTAGAATTGCTGCTGTGTTAGAATTGCTGCTTGCCTAAACGTCCCCGTTGACGCCACAATGGACTGTCCATGAGCACCCCCCTCGAACAGATACGCGAGCAGATTGCCCTGCACGATGCCGAGATTGTACGCAGTCTCGCGCAGCGGGCGCTCGGCGGTGCGGCACCCGACGGTTTTTACCCCGTCGGTTGGGGCGCACCGGTTTTTAGCCGGTTGCCGCCAGAGGCTGCGTTTTCCCCGCATCTGGGTGCTTTCTATGATCGGATCGAGGACGGCTTTACCCGCACCGTCCTGCCGCGCCTGATCCCGGACGGCGCGATCGCGGTCGGGTCGGCCGTCGCCCTGCGCGCGGCGGATGCGGCGGCCATCACCGCAATCGCCATCCGCCTCGGCCTTTCGCTGCACATCGCGGCGTGCAAGTTTGACGGACGTGACACCCGTCTCCGCGCCGCCGCAGCAGCGGGCGAAGCCGCCCAGATCGAGGCGTTGATCACCTACCCGTCCGTCGAACAACTCGTCCTGCTGCGCGTCCGCGCCTGTGCCGCAGAACACATTCGCGCCCAAGGTCTTCCGCCTCTTCTCGCCTCCCGGTTGCCCGACGCCCTTGACGCCGTCTACAGCACGTGGCTCATCCCCCTGTCCCGGGCCATCCAGGCCGCCTGGCTCATCCGCGTCGGGATGAAAGATCCCTGATGGTCTCGTGTGCAGTGTGTGGTTGCCGGTTTCAACCTAAAAAGGGCAGAAGACTGTGAGACTGTAAGGATTGGGAGGCAATCGGTTATGCAAACGGGATCTGTTCACCATTGGGTGCGTGCGAATAAATCTGTAACCTGTTCATTTTCAACCTCATAGCCTTACTGCCTTTCAGCCTATAGCCTTTTTTTAGGTTCAAAACCCATGCGTTTTTTTCTCTACAACATCCGCTATGGAACGGGGCGTCGTGAACACCACGCCTGGATGGATTTGCTGCGCAAGACCGTGAACCAACTCCCGCGGATCACGGACCTGATTCGCGGGCATGACCCCGACGTGATCGGTCTGGTCGAGGTTGACACCGGCTCGTTCCGCAGCCGGGGCGTCAACCAGGCCGAGGCGATTGCCCAGGATCTGGGGAGCTATTTTCACCGGTGCGAGGTGAAATACTCCAAAGGGGGGCTTTTTGATCGCTTGCCGGTTCTTGACAAGCAGGCCAACGCCATTCTGACACGCGGGGAAATTCACCGAGAACGGTTCCACTACCTGAATTATGGCTTCAAACGGTTGGTCATCGAACTGGAACTGGATGCGGTCAACCTGTTTCTCGTCCACCTGTCGCTCCGCTTCGGAACCCGCCAACGGCAACTCACCGACCTCCACGATCTGGTCAGGATGTCAACCAAGCCGTGTGTCGTGATGGGCGACTTCAACGCCCTTTCTGGTGCCGCCGAGATGAAGCTCTTCCTTGCCGCTACCGGCCTGACCTCGGCCAACCAGGACCATTCGCCGACGTATCCGAGCTGGCGTCCATCCCGCGAGCTTGACTTCATCTGCACCACGGCCGACATCACGCCCGTCCGCTTCGAGATCCTCGACTCGACCCTCTCCGACCACCTGCCGATTGTCTGCGATCTGCGGCTCCCGGGCGAGAAATGAACCTTCGTGACGACGGGGTTACGGAATGATGTCCCGGAGCCATTGCAGGTCGGTCTGGCGGTGGTAGTTGAACACCCAGGCCGCAATCTGGTTGCGCTCGGGCCGCCGCCGGTAGCCAATGACGTAGCGAAAACACAAACGCGCGAGCTCGTCCCTGTGGACCACGGCGATCAGGCCGCGCCGGCGCCATCCGATTCCGTTCCCCTGGCCCTGTTGGAACATGATTCCCGGGACGCGCCGGGTGCCGTTCAAAAAACCGATGATCCATTCGGTCTCGTTGACGCCGGGGGTGAAGATGCGGTCGGCGCAGGAGAGTGTCCAGCAATACAGCCGGCGGCCGCCGCGGCGAAACACCATCAGCTTGGAACCGATCTCGAACGTGGTGGCCTCGAGCCGGAAGTCCGGATTCATCTCTTGCGAGAGATCGAGCACCTGCCACAGGACCCGGCCGTCGTGCGGGCCGGGCCATCGGAACGACGACAAGATGTCGCGCAGCAGCGGCTCCGGTTTCTCGGTATCTCCCGGCAGAAAATTGAGCCGGACCACACCGCGCAGCAGGCTGTCTTCGGGGGCATAGATCGCCGTTATCAGTTCATGACGCACCACTCCCAGCTTGCGATCGCGGCGGCGGGCCGGCAGGATCTCGCTGAACTCGCAGTGTGTTGCACTCCAGCCCGGCGGGAGTTCTTGGACCGGTGTGCGCTTATCGGCCCGCGCGATGAGCGCTTCGAGCGCCCGCGTGGTGCGTGCAGTGAACCGGCGCGCCTTAGCCAGAGCAGGTGCCTGCATCCATTCGACCTCCATGCGAATGGAATACTCGTCCTCGATCACCAGGAGCGTGTGCAACCTGGACGGACAATGGTATCTGGCCATGTCCCAGTTGTCCGGCACGTCGAACTCAATGCCGTCCCACGCCAACCGCCGCATGAATACTCCTCCCTGACACCTGATAATTCCGAATCGCGGGCCGACGCTCATCACCACCGGTTCAGATCAATCCCGAAGAGGCACATGAGCAATTCGCCTGCGATCAGGCCTATAAACAATTCGCGGAACCTCTGATAGGTTGACCGGTCACCGTAACGGGTGACGAGTGATTTGAATGTCCATCCGAGGAAGATCGAGAACCAGAGCGACCACATGTACGGATAGACCCACATCACCAGGCCGAGCGGGTGCAACCCCCCGGACCGGTGACGTCGGATAAAAAGGAGCCCCGTCATGATCGCAACACCTGCCAGCATCCAGTACAATCCGCCGGTCGTGTCGACCGGGTTGGACACGGCCATCTGCGTGATGCTGTCGAACAGTTGTCTGGGGCCGGCGGCGTGGAACCAGCCGTGCATGGTGTTTGCGCCATGCTCATAGCCGAAAATGATATGAGTGGCCACGGCGACGGCGACCGCGACTCCGAGTCCGAGCCAGATGGACATGTGGAATCCCACCCGCCGCAGGCTGAGCGAATCGCGGATCTTCATTGCGTTGGCCATTGCCGGTGCGATGAACGTCTTGAGGTCCCAGAAAAAAACGTAGTAGAAAACAACGAGCGGCGCGAAAAGGGACACGGACGTCCAGGCCCGATTCATTCCGAAGGTGCTGCGTATGATGTGAAACGGCGTGAAGTGGCACTGGAACACCAGCAGACCGCCCTCTGCCACACCGCGTGTCATGCCGATCGTAACGATGACAATGACCAGGTAGCAGAACAACGTGAACCAGATGTTGGTGCCCATCGCGAAGGAGAGCAGTCCGATTATGAGCGCGGAGCTGAGCAGGAACATCATTGACGAGAGACGCAGTTCGCGGCGCTCCGCCTGTTCCAGACCGGCGACGGCGCCCGGGAACGCGGCGCACAGCATGTAGCGACGACAGGTCCACATGGCCATGGCCGAGAATGCCACAAGCGCTCCGCCACCAATGCCGCTGCGGAAGTTCAGGACCATGGTCATGTTGCCTGGAAAGGAGCTCATATTCGCCCCGTAGCCGAACCAGACCAGGATCAGCAGAAGTCCCATGTAGATCAGGTGGAATCCCCAGAGCGACTTGCTTATGCGCGCAGGAACCAGAAATGCCAGTCCGATCATTGTGAAGAATACCTGGTGGTGACCTCCCGCCAGCCCACTGAATACGCTGCCCTCCACGTAGGAGTTCCAGGCCCAGCGAAGGGGAATGGGCTTGAGGCCCGGCATGACCTGTCGGACTGCCATGATGTTCCAACCCATGGTGAACGCCGAAATCGCGAACCCGGTCCAGAACATGCCGCTCCTGTAAATGGAAGGCACGCGGCCGTCGCTGGTTGATAAATCCCCGGCGCCGCTGAGCAGGAGAGGGAGTTCCGCGAGCGGATAGGACAGCTTTTCGTTATGCGCCCATTGACGGAAGATGAGCACGTTGAGGGTCATCAGCATCGTGTAGGTGGCGATGATCAGCAAAGCCCAATTGGCGAGCGGCCGTAACCAGACACGCCACGGCACGGCGCCCGCAAACATGGCGCGCCACGAGATGCTCCGTCGCTCGAGTTCGGACGACAGGTGGGCCAGTTCCGCGCCGAGGGTTTCTGGATCGCTGCCGCTTACCCATTCAGAAGCGATGTCCAGTATGGCGGCACGTACGTCCGCTATTTCCGTCGTCAGGCGCAGGCATGGATCGACGGTGCCGTCAATTTCGCGGGTGATTGCCGCGATCTCGGCCTCGATCCTCGCCCCCTCCGTATTGGCGGACTGGATGCGCTTGTCAAGATCGGCGAACGCGTCCGCATGTGCCGAGCGGCGGCTTGCTCGCAGGGCCTCAAGTTCGGCTCTCGCCTCCGTCAACTGCGGTTCGAGCGTCGTGCGCCGATTCACGAGATCCGCTCGCTGAGCATCGAGGGCGGTCCTGTCCGCAACGGGTTCGAGTCGTTGCGCGGCCCGCCGCAGCGCCGCGCGGGCGTCGGCGTCGCGGCCGGCATCCAGCGCCTCCCGTGCGGCCTCGATCAGCCCCGCGGCGGCAATGCCGGCCCGGAGGCGGCGGAGGCGCGTACGATAGAGTTGAAGCCCCTCATCGGCGGTTGGTAGAAGACCCGGCACAGCCCGCAGGTCATCGGGCAGTCCCTTGCGGAATTCGTCAATACTGGCGAACGCTCGTTCTTCTTGCACCGCAAGAGCCGCGCGTCGCGCTTCATATTCGGCCAGCAGTGCGGCGACCCGTTCCGGACAGGCGCGCAGCACGTCGTTGATATCAAGCGTCTTCTGCTGCGTGTATCGGGCCCACTGCTCTTCGGCCTGCGCGATACGGCCGTGTTCGAGATCGAGCTGACGGGTAAGTTGCACGCGGGCGGCGGCGCCGACCGGCGTTTCCTCGTTAGACAGTTGCTTCTGCAGCTCACCGGCAACTTGCCGCGCGTCCTCGATGGTGCGGGCGGTCTGGAGAATCCCGTCCATGCCGCGCCATGCATCCTCGGCGCTTCGGGCCACCGCGGCCAGTTGCTGTATCCCCGGTTCGGCAACAAAGAAGGACTCGCTGACAAACGGCTCAATGTGGCGATCCCACCGCACCTGGGCCGTGTTCCAGTTCCGGTTGAACAGTCCGGACACGGCCGGCACGAGCTGCGACGCCAGCCCGAACGTTGAGACACCGCTGGACACCATCGTCATGATGAATATCAGCATCACTTCGGCGGTCGACAGCCGGCGAATGAAGCGGATGCGGCGCAGCACGGGATTGACCACCAGGACAAAGAGAATCAAGAGGAGAAACGGCATGACCGGAATCTGGGTTGCCGTTAGGATCGGGGGGTTCTTGCCCCCGCTGTTCTCCATGATCACCGTATACCAGGCGAACAGCCCGGATGCCATCATGCCGAGTACTACCGAGCGCAGCGTTATTCGATTGGCGTTCATCACGTTACCATTGTGTGGGGCTCAACATTCGGACAACGACAGTGAACGCCATGGCGATCATCGCCGTGATGCCCGTGCCACAGCCGAACCCGGCCATGATGGTGACCATGTACTTGAGCCACATGCCCTTGTACTTGCGTTTGAAGTGAAAACGCGCAACGAAAGCGCCGGCGATGGTGCAGAACATGGCTCCGGGGTTGCTCTGCGCCAGGCCGGCCACCGCGCCGAAGATGAGCATGATCGGCAAACCCAGCGCCGACAAAACGGCAAAGAGGGATGAGCCGGAAAGGAAGCCCCACCACGCGTAGTTGAAATGCATCGCCTCCAGGAACTGCGAGCCGCCCTCCTGGGTCGCCGTGATCATCAGCGCCCAGTTGCGCAAACTCAGTTCCCACATCATCTCCGTGTACGGATAAGCGGAGGACGGCACTGGCGCCATGCGCCATATCATCTCCGAGGCCAGCAGTGAAGCAAGCAAGACGATGGGGACGGTCAGCGCCAGCGTCTTGATTTGGCTGATGATCTTGGTTCCGGTCAATTCGAGTATCCTGAAACCGACGGTTTCCGCCCCGAGATTCTGAATGGGCATCGGCGCAAACCAGATGTCGGCCCCCTTGTAGCCGGTCATCATAATCGTGAGTTCCCGGAGGTATGGGATATTCACGGCCTGACCGCAGATTCCCTCGAGCTTGGCCGTCGCGTAGGATATCATCGGCGTGTAGATCACGGCGTAGAACACCATGATCTTCCACGGATAAGCCGAACCGATCAGGAAGACGCCCAGACTGATCCAGGAAAAGGTGCTGACGAAATAGATCGCGAGCGCGATGAAGATCGAAAAGTCGCCGCGCGACTTGTTGTTGGTCAGCAGGATTCGCCAGACTTCCTTTGCGCGTTGACCGAAAGACTGGCGGTTGGAAATCTCCCTGGCCTTGGGCTTGATGACATTTCGAAGTGCGGTCGTAAGGAAGATGACCAACTGGCTGGCCGTTATGGCGAGCGTGAGTCCGATTCCGAAGGCCAGGTAGAAGTCGATAGTATTGGAAAAGGTGGTGTCGATAAAGCCCATGTCGGGGCGCCACGTGCTCAGAATGCCATAGTGCTGAAGCACCGGATTGGCGATCCAAGTGAAAATCAGGCCCGCCAGGCCTCCCATAACACCCCAGAACGGGATAACCATTCCCGAGAGAAATGCGCCAAGGTTGATCGCCAGGTTGAAGGGCACAGCGGGCAGCAGACTGCCCACCTGGCTGGTATAGTCGAGGAAGATCATGGGGATGAGTTCCACCCGTTTCGGCAGTATGGCCTGGGTAATCAGCGGAACGCATATGTAAACGATCCCCCACATCATTCCCATCATGCCGCCGATCGAGAAACAGCGCCATCGCCATTTGCTGTCCGGTCCGCCGTCGTCGGAGAGCGCCATGATGCCGGCCGCGCCGACGGGAGCGAAGGGGAAAGGCAGCTTCTCGACATCGCTGGTGATACGGTAGAGCACGTAGCCGAGACCATAGTTATTGACGCGGCCGACCAGGAGTCCGAACATCGCCAACGCCATCACCGGCAGCCAGGCCCTGGTAAGCAGGGTGCGCCCGGCGGCCTGGATGGCCTCCGCTTTCGGGAACGCCCAGCCCGGCAGTTCGGCCGCCAGGCCCAGGCCTTGAATGTATTCGGACTGCGCGACGAACTGCGTCCAGAGAAACCCCGCAAACGGGTCCGCCAGCGCCGCCCCGCACATGAAGTGCAGCGTGTAGAGCTCCTGCGACTTGAGAGAGGCGAACGAACGCTTGGCGATCTCGGCGAAGAGAATAATGATCACCCATCGCATCGCCCCGGAGATTCCGGCATCCCCCCCGATCACCAGTGACAGGTAGTCCGTGGCCGGATTGACGAGAAACCCCAGAAAGAGCGCACCCGCAACCGTCTTCCATCCGAATCCGTCGGCAAACTCCGTGGCCGGCGGCGCGGTCATGATGTCGCGATACTCCTGCAGCTCTTTGTCATCAATGAACGACATGTCTATACCTCAAAAAGTCTGCGTCCGGCGTCCGTGTATTCCTGGTGGCGACCCGGGTCCATGTTCCGCCAGCGCAGCAGCGCCTTGCGCAAGCGTTCCAGCATCGGCTGGTTTACCGTTGCCCAGCTTGTGTCCTGGCCGGATTTGCGCTGGATATCGATGTTCATTTCGTAGCTTTCGAGAGTCGGCATGAATTGGGCGGCAATCAACATGGACTGGGTGACACCCAGATCGAACGGGGCCAGGGCGACGCTGTATTCCGCCGCAAACACGGGGTGGCCGTTCGCGGTCTCCTTGCCGCTGAGGGACAGGGTCTCCACCAGCAGCTCACTCATGGAGTCGTCCACACATGCCGAAAGAATTTCGTGCAAATACGCCATCACGCCCACGGCAAGGTCCGGCTCGTAGATGAAGGGCAGGTCCACCAGCATCCGCTGCCCGTCGTGCTTGGGCAGGCTCCAGCGGGTTGTGCCCGAAGGAACTGCGGTTCGCACCGCAACCCAGGCCGGGTAGATCGTCGACAACAGAACCAGGCCGATGGTAAACATAATGGCCCACACCACCATGAGCGACGAGAAATTGACGTTGATCCCCTTCACCAGGTCGAAAGCCTGCGCGGTTATCGCCAGGATCTGCCCGATCAGGTAGCCGCCTATGGCGCCGATCACGCCGTACACCAGGGCCTCGGCAAGGAAGAAGATGAAGATATGCCGGGGGTTCAGCCCGATGGCGTTGTAGATCGCTATTTCAGCTTTGCGCTCGTAGACCGCGCCGAGCATGGTGTTGAAGAGGATCAGGCCGGCGATAAGGAGCGGCACGATCAGACGGGACAGGCCGCCGATTGTTGTGCGGTAAGCGCCGACCACCTGATAGACGCCAGGATCCGTGGCGCGACGGGCCTCCGCTCCCACCTTGAACGGGTTGACACTTCCCATGGTAAACATCGCATCGGTTGTCCGGAGAAGGACATCCACCTCGTCCCAGAGTGTGCGCCCGGCCGAGGAGGGTCCGGCGTCGGCAATCCGGAACGAAACGGAATAGGGCCGACCTCCGAGCCTTTGCAGCAGGCCCGACGGGAGGAACGCCAGACTCGCCAGGTCCTGGGCGCTCGCTCCCTCCTCGTTCTGTGATGGTGCCGCAGCCCCCTCCTGGGTATTGATCTTCCCCGTGGGCAGAAGAGAGGCGTTGGGAGCCAGATCCCGCATGCGAAGATAACGCTCGGCGTCCAGAATGCCGACGACGGTCAGTCGGTGGCCAAGGAGCAGGACCTGTGTCCGTCCCACGTCGTCGGCCCCGATCCCCATTGCGTCGGCGAGAGGAGAGGGAAGTATAATCTCGTCGGCGTAGTCGTCCGAGAACATTCCGCCGTCTTCGAACGGTATGGCGCCCGAAAACTCTGATTCCATCGGGGAAAGACTGATGAGGGAAGTTATCATGGCGGTCGCGTCTCTGGAATCGGCTCGCTCGATGGGCCAGCGCACGCGGTTTCCATTCGGGGTGGTGCCCGGATTCAGCACACGGCGGGCGAGCAGTTTGCCACGACCGGCATAGAGCGTTTCAAAGACGCGCAGTGTACCTTCATCCAGGGCGGAGCCATCGGGCCGGGTGAAGAAGATGCCGGTATAGGGGGCCTTTTCGGTCTGCATGATGAGCGTTGGGCGGACCTTGCGCGAAACGCTGGAGAAGGCCAGCATCGTGAACACGACAAGCACGATTGTGGCGGTTGTCAGCGTCGTGCGTGTGCGGCGGCGCTTCATGTTGTTCACGCCGATGATCATTGCGGTTTGTCCGACGAAAGCCGTGCTGGCCTCGGCCGCGAAACCGGAGGCCCCGCGGAAGATGATATCCATTTCGGCGGAGAACCTGCTGTGCAGCACGGACGTCACAAAGACGCCGACGGTCCCGAGCACGAAGGCCAGGAAGATCGCCTCCGGGCTCATGGCAATGCCAAAGGCGGGGTGAATCAGGCGGAACACGACGTAGATCGTGACGAAAAGGATCCCGAACCCGAGCATCTCATGTTCCATCCGGGTGAAGCTGAAGATCAGTTTCTGCAGGAAGTAGCAGAAGGGCAGCATCAGCGCCATGTAGATCATGATTGACTTGAGCATGTCGGCATTGATGGTGCGAATCTGGGTGTAGGCCTTGCCCAGAGCGCCGAGGGCCACGGCAGAGCTTCGACGCCACTCCGTGTGGTTGCCCGTATCTCTGGCCTGGGCGGCGGCCTGAAGCGCAGAGCGGCCCTGGTCCATGAATTCCTCGATGAGCTCGTTCACAATCCCCTTCATGTTGTCGAGCCTGTGGCGGATCACGCCGTACATGTCCCGTGCGGCCCGATTCATGAAGTCGCGGTCCAGTTCCGATGGCGATTCGAAGCCGACGCCCTCCGGGTTGGCGTCCGTCGGGTTGACCGCAAATCTTCGATTATCCGTCATGACGATCAGCGGATCGCCCGTGTCTCGACGTCTCTTCAGTTCCTGATATACGCCGACCGGCCCGGATGCGGAGCGCGCTTTGGCCCGTGACAGGCTGGCAGCCCCCTGAACGCCGTATTTCCTCGGCGCGGCAGAGCCGTGGGCGCTGTAGATGTAGAACATGGACACGTCTACCGGGGCGCGGCCCATGCGAGACGTATCGATACGGTTCCCGATGACAAACTCACGCGTCTGGAACATGGGCAGCAGCTTGCTTGGCGCACGCAGTAGATCGCTGCTCATCTGTTGCGATTCCTGTATCCGCCCCTTGTCGATGACCGCCTCTATGCGGGTCTGGCGGCTCGGATCAAGCTGGTAGGCGTCCGGCACGAGAGGCGATTCGGGCAGACCATACAGGACGGCAAAGGCCGTCTCATCGGCACGCGCCGAATAACAGTATGCGACCTGTCCGTCCACGATGGACGGCAGAACACCCTCAGGGCCGGCCTTGGGGGAATAGGCTACGACAAAGGAGTTTGGCACCCGCAGGCTGGGCGTCGGTTTGGGCGCGTACTCATCCATTTCAAATGTCTTGACCAGGCAACTCCAGAGCCCTTGATTCCAGGGAATGGTCAGCTTCTGCTGGGCAATCGCTCCGGGTTCGGACGCCAATGCCGCAAGGAAAGAGGAAAGCCATTCGAACGTGGCGGCGGTTGACTCAGGGTCGAGATCGGCTGCACGGTTGCGGGGGGTGAAGGCTTGCCGCGGTGCGCTGAACGCGGATCTGAGACTGAGGGAGGGTACGGCGGCGGCGGCGTGAAACAGGCCGGCCGCTGAGCGCTGGCCAAAGAAAAAGTTGTCCTGGGGTTCCCCCACCGCCGCGGACAGTGTGTCGACGTAGGGAACGCGTTTTCCATCGGAAGGCGCGGGCAACGCAGCGGCGATGGCGGCAGCCTGATCTCCGAGCGCGCGGTACCATTCCTGTCTCGGCAGAGCACTCAGAGCCATGAATCCGAAACGCTCGGACGACCAGTCTATGTCCAGCGTGATGGCGAGGCTGACATGATTGAACCCCAGTGCCCGGCGCACCTCTTCCCGAGCGCCGTCCATGGCCAGTCGGCGCTGAAACAGGCTTTTGCGCAGCTCCATTTCTTCGATCGTGTCGTCCCGAAAACCGGCAAGGAGCTTCCGGCATGTCGAATCCGTCGCGACCTGTCGATAGCGCACGCGCTCGCGGCCATAACCGATGTCTATCTTGTTGAACAGTACCAGCACGGTCGTCAGCGCCGCGCGTCGCGCGCGGAGCGCCGCAATCTGGGACTCATCCTCAACGCCGTCGCTTGCCAGATCCATCTGCTCAACCTTGGTGATGTTGAGTTCGCGCTGTACGCGGTCCTGCAGGGGTGCCTTCACGGCCAGCCGCACACCGGTGCTGGCGTCCATAAGCGACCGCCAGTCCTCCAGCAGCAGTTCATCCTCGAAGGTGGACCGTGCCTCGACCAGAACGGCGCGCAGCGCGTCGGCGCCGCCGTCGCGCAGGGCCCGGAGTCGGCGAAGCGTGGTCTCCGACTCCGTGCGGCCTTCATCGGTCATGAAAAAGCGAGCGCCCATTCCTTCGAGCCGGTCCGTAACCTTCGCCATAGCCAGGTCGACAGCCGCCAGAAGCGTCGCGTCGTCCAGTGCCTGTGTATCCCCGGTGAGTTCCTGATCGTGCAGGGCCCAGAGTACCCTCGTGGCGTCGGCGAGCGGGTCCGGGGCCAGCGTCACCGGTTCCAGTTTCAGCCGCTTGTAGTAATCCACATATATTTGCGCCATCCGTGTCTCAAGTGCCAGATTGTCCCGGAGACTGGAAACATCAGTCTGGTTCTGCAGCAGATGCCATGCAAGCAACCGTTCGCCGAGATAGCCCTGCGTGTGGGCGTTGATTGCGACAAGCATGACGGAGCAGCGCGGCGGCTGTCGGCGCCATTTTTCGAGCAGGTTGAGCAGCATCATCAGGTTGCCGGCAGAGTCCCCTCCGAACGCCATTTCAGGGACAACGCCGGAGGAATCGATAGGAGCTGTCAGCAGGAGCACGTTACGGGCGGCGTCCGGATCTGAACCCGGAATCAGCACCCATGGACTGCCCATGGCCTGCATCCGCCACCGTGATGGGTCCGCGATGACCGTCGCGGGTGTTGACTGCGCCGCGGCAAACCGTTCGCGCAACGCCGCCGCGGCGGCTTCGGAAGCCAGGAAACGCGGGACCGAGACCTCGGAGTTGTGCACCTTCTCGACCGCGTCGGAATGCGCGTATGTCTTCGCCGGGAGGAAGATGAATCCGCGAATTCCGAAACGCAGGACATCCATCCAGCGGTCGCCGCAATCAAACTCCATCACGGCAACGCCGCCATCGAGCTGAACCCCGTGCGCACGCGTGAGATCCTCGACCCGTCCTCTGCCGAGGTAGACCAGGGACGCATCGAACTCGGGCTCCTTG
Organism: uncultured Akkermansia sp.; assembly: GCA_964580075.1. Classification (GTDB taxonomy): domain Bacteria; phylum Verrucomicrobiota; class Kiritimatiellia; order RFP12; family JAAYNR01; genus VGWG01. Next base: position 29,956 of record CAZOJL010000016.1, read on the forward strand.
AAGTTGCCCGGCCGCATCAGCGACGGATGCATCGGCATGAGGGGATACGAGATTCCGTCGGCAAGGCGGATCTGGGTCTTGCCGGGCTCAAAGACAGGGGTCTCGAACCTGAGCGTGCCGTTCGTGAAGCCGCTGTCGGCAAACCGCTGTTCCACGGCGGCCTGGAGCGCGAGATTGCCGGGCATCCCGGGCGCGCGGGAACCGTGGGCTTCCACAAACCGGGTCCATTCCGCGGGCAGGTTCCGGGGCACGGCGTTCGTGGCGGGCGGCTCCGCGCCGACACAGTCGGCCACGAGAAGCGCCAGCGGCAGGACGCCGCACAGCCAGAATCCGATTGTCTTGCTGCTATGCATGATGATGAAGAGGTGTGTTCCCCGGCCCTGTGGTCGCACACACGCCGACCGAGAGCAACCTGCGTTTCATGAGCATCTTGATAAAGGCGACCACGCCCAGTTCGCTTTCGCGCCGGCTCATTCCGAACGCTTCCTGAAAACCGTTGATAATCTCCAGAACCGTGTGGTTCCCGTTAATCCGCGCCACCACAAAGCTGCCGAAATCGTCCAGTTCATAGCGGCGCGTATCGACGCGCGGCCGGAAACGGTCCATCCATCCGACCTCCGGCAATAGCCGTACGCGGAGGATCATCTTCCCGCTTTCCTCGCGTCGCAAATCAACCCCCTCGTTGAGAACAGGCACGCCGCTCAACGACTGCCGCCGATCAATATTCGGTCTCTCGCGCTTCCAGAAGAATGACATAATCCACCGCTTGTCCCGTCAGGCCACGGATGCGCCGTCAATTGTGCCGATTGTTACGTTCATTTCGTCCTTGCCGAGCAGCTCGTGAATCGTACCGTCCCGTATCCGGGCCAACAGATCCGAAGCCGACACCATCTTCATGTCATGCGTGGCCGTCACGATCGTCACGCCGTACACGTGTTTCATTTCGTAGAGCAGGTCGATGATCTCCTGCCCCGTCTTCAGATCCAGGTTGCCCGTCGGCTCATCCGCCAGAATGATCAGCGGTTTGTTGACCAGCGCCCTGGCAATGGCGATGCGCTGCTGCTGGCCGCCGGACACCTGCGAAGGCAGGTGCTTGAGACGGTGATCGAGACCGACTCTCTTCAGCACTTCGGCGGCGTCGTGCATGGACTCTTCGTACGAGCAGCCTGCGAACGTGCGGGCGATCGCCACGTTTTCCTGGGCCGTCATGGTTGCGACCAGGTTGAACGACTGGAAGATGAACCCGATCTTGTGACAGCGGAACCAGGCGAGCTGGTCGGAATCCAGATCGCGCAGCCGGTATCCTTCCACCACGACATCCCCCGCCGTGGGCACATCCAGACCGCCGATCATATTGAACAGGGTGGACTTCCCTGAGCCGGACGGTCCCATAATGGAGACGTAGGCCCCCTTCGGTATCTCCATATCGATTCCACGCAGGGCGCGAACCTCCTGGTCGCCAAGCTGGAATGTCTTGGTTACGCCGCGAACGGATATGAGTGAATCCGCCATTACTCCTCCACCCTCAATGCATCCACCGGGCGCTTTCGGGCCGCGACGGCGGCGGGCCAGATGGAGGCCCCCACGGCGATGACCAGCCCGATGAAAAGCGAAACGATCAGGGAGCGCAGAACCATGACGGCTGGGAACGAAGACAGAACGTAGCCTGGAAACGTCGCGGCGGATGCGGCCACGGCTATCGCGCAGCCCAGCACAACCCCCGCGCTTGCCCCGAGAAATCCCTGCAACGTCGATTCAACCAGGTAGCTCTTTACGATGAAACGGTCCTGCGCGCCCAAGCACTTCAGCGTGCCGATTTCTCGCACCCGCTCCGTCACCGACATCAGCATCGAGTTGGCAATGCCGACGGCGCAGGTCAACAACGCCAGCCCGATCAGCAGGATCGTCATCGGGTCCATCTGCGAGGCGGCAAAGATGTCCACGCCCCGCTCCTGCAGCAGGATGTTGAGCTTCGGGTTGTTCAGTTCGACCAGCGCCTGGGTGATATCCGCCAACACCAGCATGTAGGCCAGGAAGGCCAGCGCCAGCACGACGCAACTCACGGTGACGACCGAACGCATCATGCGTCGCCGCATGCCGGCCAGGCTGACCCGCAGAACAATCCGCCAGGACAGGGGGGTCTGGCGTGGAATCTGGGACTGGGATTGGGCGTTGGTCACGGTGTTTCCCCCTTCGTTCCCTTCCCGCGCGCCGCGACCGTCCCGATCTGGATGTCCAAGTTCCGCCGCTCTTCCAGACGCTGCACGCGCCCGTCGCGGATCCACAGAATGCGGTCCGACACGTTCAGCATCTTCATGTCGTGCGTGGCGGAGATCACGGTCAGCCCCCGGTCACGCTTCAACTCGCACAGCAGCTCGATGATCTCCGCGCCCGTGTCGACATCCAGGTTGGCGGTCGGTTCGTCGGCCAGAATGATCACCGGATCGTTGGCCATGGCGCGGGCCACGGCGACCCGCTGTTGCTGGCCACCCGAAAGCTCGTAGGGCCGGTGAAACAGCCGGTCGCCCAGCCCGACCGCTCGCAGGATCTCGGCGCCTTTTTCGCGGGCCTCGTCCGGCGACAACCCGGCAAAGCGCATCGGCAGGGTCACGTTCTCGAGCGCCGTGAGAGTCGGCAGGATGTTGTAGGACTGGAAAATGTAGCCGATCTTGTTGCAGCGCATCCAGGCCATCTCGAACGCATCCAGCCGCGCCACGTCGATCTCGTCAATGAACACCATGCCCTCGGTCGGGGTGTCGATGCCTCCGATCATGTTGAAAAGCGTCGATTTTCCGGAGCCCGAAGGCCCCATGATGGAGAGATACTCGCCGCGATACACGGTCAGCGTGACACCGTCAAGCGCCTTGGTTACCACGTCGCCGGTGCCGTAGTAACGCTTCACGCCAAGCGCGCGGATTACGATGTCGCGCGCCCCGCTCTCGACGTCCGATGCCGCCTGCGGCCCTTCTCGTTGTTCGGTCATGTGATCCTGCAGGTGTCCTGTCTTGGCATCCAGTTCCACACAATCGGGGTATCGGCGCCGCCGTCTGGCGGCTGGGATCCTCCGGTGACGTCGCAGTTCCCCAAATCAGCGAAGCATGGGAGCGCGTCCCTTCGTCTTCATCGTCGCACCGCTCTGCCAGGCGAAATGCACGCATCCCGCACAGCAATAGACACGCACTGTCTCACATATTGAGGCGCTGTGTCCATCCCTTTTTGAATGAAGGGGCATGCACGGGCGCATGGCAGTTCTGATGAGGTCGTTGATTCGTAATCCTAATCGTAATCCGTTCTCCACCAGGAGATTAAGATTAGAATCAAGATTAGGATTAGGATTA
>CAZOJL010000017.1:0-31721 GCA_964580075.1 uncultured Akkermansia sp.
CTCAACAACCTCGTACCAAAAAGTTAGTGGCATTGGGCGGGACGCCGCCGCCCTATCTGACGCTTTGCGCATTCCACCCACCCACCCACCCACCCACACACACACTCCCTTTTCCGTGTTTTTTGTGGCTCAAATTTCAGCTTTTCAGCTTTTCAGCTTTCAGCCTTTCCCCCTGTGTCTCCGTGTCTCTGTGTTAAAATCTCTCTTTCTCTATCCCCATTCTATTCCAGCCTGCCTAATAACTTGAGAGGCGCTTGCACACACCGGAGGTTTTGGCGCCTCGATTATGATCCGATAGCGAGACGTGTCTCAGATCAGCAGCAACGTGCGTGCCGCCATATCCTGCTGACTCTGGGCGTTACGCCAGTCCCATCGCTCGCAGATTTCGCGGCTCAGGCGCGGTCGGTGCCAATCGGGATGGACGTCGAGCAAGCCACGAATCATCCCGATATCCGACTCGCCGAGGTGCCGCCCCTGCATGACCATGATGCGTGTCATGCCCGAAGAATACGACAAGCACGCCGGTTGAGTGCAGGCGGCCCAGCCCCATAAAATGATTTTTTCCAGCAATTCTCATTATGAGGCGATTGGGCCATCGGGGTCGGGGTCGGTATCGGAATCGGGGTCGAATTTTCGTTGGTTTTATCGATACCGATATTGATACCGATCCCGACCCCGACGCCGATGGTCCCACCTCCAAAATGAGATTTGCCGGATTCCGTTCTGTGTGCTTGCCAAGCAGGATGGCAATCGAGTAAAATGAAGTCACAAAGTTGAAGTGTTTTTTCACGCCCACCGCATGGGACTTTCGTGCAGGGGCTTGTCAGGAGGTGCCCATGTTGCCGTTTAAATCGTTTACGCCGGAGCGGCGTTGGTTTGACTTCCGCATCTCGATGGCCGTGGGTATCGGTGTGTTTCTGTTTTATCTGGTGACGTTGTCGCCCGGGGTTTTCCCCGGCGAATCGGGTTATCTGGTGATACAGAGTTACGGCCTCGAGGAGGGCGGGCTTCCGGTGCGGCCGCTGTTCACGTGGCTGACGCGCGCGTGGGCCACGATTCCCCTGTTCGGCCTGGCCGTGCGAATGAACCTGTTCAGTGCGCTGTGCGTCGCGTGTGCTGCCGTGTTGCTCTTCCGACTGGTGTCGTTTTTCATCCATGAAGTGATTTACGACGATCAGGCTGTCGACCATGCCTCGTCGCTGGCCTGGACGTCAGGGGTTCTGGCGGTTGTGGCCACGATGACGAGTGTTCCGATGTGGCAGGCGGCGACGCGTCTGCGGCACGAGGGATTCGTCCTCATGCTGCTCCTGATTTGCGGTTCGGCGCTGATGGCTTTTGGCAAATCGGGGATCCGCATTCTGCCCTACGTCGCTGCGCTTTTCTATGGCATGTGTGTTCCCGAGTCGGCGATCTTTATCGCGTTTGCGCCGGTTTTCATTCTGGCCGCCGTGATCACGCTCTGGAAGCGTGGCCGGTTATCGGTCGCGGCCATCGGTTGGATGGGTGTGTGGGCGGCCGTTGGCATGGCCATCGTCTATTGGGCTGCCGGGACCGGATACCTGCAGAGCGTGTCAGGGAGGGCCGAGGGCTACACCCGGGTCTTCCAGGTGGTGGTTGCGCTCTGGAAGCAGCAATACCAGCAGTTTCGCAGCCTCGTGCCCGGAGAGGGATGGATTCTGATGGTGGTGCTGAGTACGGTCCCGTGGCTGGCCACCGTGTTGGCGGCGCCGCGGGCGCTCAATAACGAACGGAGCTGGAGCCTTTACATCTTCTATGTGGTCATGACGGTGTTGGCGATTTGCTCGATCATGAACGTGCCGATGTCGCCGTGGAGTTTGTACCGGACGCGCGGCGAACTGCCGGTGGTGTCGGCCGCCATGGTCGGCATGCTGGTCGCTTTCCTGGTTGCGATCTGGCGGTTGTTGTGGCGGGCACGGGCGTCTGAGCGCCGGGGCACAGCATCCCCGCTCACGCTCGTGGCGGGCCGCTGGCTTGGCAAGGTGCTGGTGTGGCCGATCCTGGCTGCTGTCGTGGCTGCGGCTGCGATCAACGCCGGGGAAGCGCATGGCCGGCGCGGGATGTTTGCAGACCGGTTCGCCGGGATGATTCTCGACCGTCTCGGAGAGCGCGAGTGGATGGTCACGGATGGTTCGTTCGACGCGCATCTGCTGGTTGAGGCGCGCGCGCGCGGCAAGAAGCTGTTCCTGATCGGCTTGCAGAAGGACGTCAACAAGGCGTATCAGCAAGCCCTCAAGAATGAGGTGGAGACACGGAAGCTTTTTGCCCCCTCAGACATGACGCGCATCCGCAACACGATCGATCTGGGTGTGCTGCCGTTTATTCAGGACTGGTTCATGACCGATCCCAAGATCGGCCAGAAGGTCGCGGTATTTGGCGTGCCCGATTTGTGGTACGGCGCGGGACTCAATCCGGTCTCGGAATTTCTCTTTTTCGGCGGCAGGCAGCAGGTCGATCAGATTGTTCCGAGCGCGTTGCTGCCGCAATATCAGGCGTTCTGGGACGAGGCCGACACGCTGTTGCAGCGGGTGGAAGCGACGGAGGCCGATCGCGATCAGATCGAGCGTTACCGCGCCTACTTGCGCCGCCATATCGGCTTCCTGGGGAACAACCTAGGCGTCTTGTTTGAGGAATTGGGCGCCGAGGAGGATGCCTACGCGGTTTACACCCGCATGCGCCAGTTCGATCCGGAGAACGTGAGCGTGTTGTTCAATCGGTTCGAGATGATCCGTCGCGGCGCACATCCCGAGGACCGTAAAGCGGTTGAGCAAGAGATGAAGGACATGATCGGCAACCTGTCACACCGGTATTCGCTGTGGTCGCTCTCACGTTATTACGGGTATGTTCGATCGCCCGAGTTGTTCGCGCGTCTGGGCTGGAGTTGGGCCATGTCGGGGCAGATGGGCGCGGGCCTGGCCGGCATCCGGCGGGCAATGGATCTGCTCAAGGATACCGAACGTGACGCGCTGCTGGCGACCATGGCATCGATGTATGCGATGAGCGATAATCGTGAGAAATCGGCCGAAATCTACGAAGAGCTGCTGAGGCAAGATCCGGCAAACCGTCAGGCGATGTTGTCTCTGGCCCGGATGGCGATTCAAGAGGGGAATCTGGATACGGCCCGGAACTGGATGGAGAAGGCGAGCGAGCTGGGCGTATCGGGCGGAATGTCGATGGGGTTGGAGTTCGCCGCGCTGCATCTCGCATCGGGCAATCTGAACGATGCGCGGCTGCTGTTGCAGCAGGTCACCGACAGCCAACCCCAGAACTTGCAGGCCTGGGCCATGCTCTGCGTGGTGCAGATTCAGCAGGACGAACTGGAGGATGTGGAGCGGGTCATCCTGCCGCGGATGATCAAGACCTGCGGCACCGTTGACAATTATTTCGTGCAGGTGACACGCGCGCAAGTCGCGATGAAGAAGGGCAAGAACTTCTACCGGGAGGCGCGGGATGCGTTCATCCGGGCCGCCATGCTTCGACCGGACGTGGCGGGCGTCAGAGACATGATTCTGCAACTGGATATTTGGCTGAACGACAAGGAGCGCGCCGAAATGCACGCCCGGCAAGTCTTGCGGATCAACCGCAACCATGCGCTGGCCAATTATGTGATGGGCCATTTGCGTCTCAATTTGCGCCAGTATGGAGAGGCCGAGGACTACCTGCGCCGGAGTGTCGAGGCGGCGCCGGCGCTCGCGTCGCTCAACGACTACGCCGAATGCCTGCGTCGGATGAAGCGTTATGAAGATGCCGAACGGGCCGCGCGGGAAGCCATCGCGAAAAACGCGAACCTGTATATCGTCTGGGAAACGCTGGCGAGCATCCTCATGGATACGGATCGGCTGGATGAGGCCGAGGAGGCGCTCACCAAATCGCTGGAACTGGATGAAACAGACATGCGGACCCATGTGAGCATGGCCCGGTTGCAGATGCGGAAGGGAAATATCGCCCGGGCGCGCGAGTTGGTTGGGATTATCCGGAGTCGGCAGGATGAACTTCCGCCTTACGAAATGGAGTTGCTGCAAGAGCTGAGCGCGGATCTGGAGAGACGGGCAAACCGGTAGATCGATATTGACGGCACCTGATCCTTACGTTATCCTGTTACGCCAACTGTCAAACAGACGTGGTTTCCATCGCGGGCCGGTTGCCCGCAGGCGCCACGATGGGGAATCGTCCGAATGGCGGACGGATAAACGGAGGAACGCATGGCTATCAAAGTGGGTATCAATGGATTTGGCCGTATCGGCCGCATGGTGTTTCAGGCGCTTTGTGATCAGGGGCTTCTGGGCAAGGGGTGCGGGCAGTTGGATGTGGTGGCGGTGGTGGATATTTCTACCGATGCCGATTATTTCGCCTATCAGATGAAATACGACAGCGTGCACGGCAAATTCAAGCACGCGGTCGAGACCCGGAAGAGCAGTCCCGACAAAACCGAAGCCGACGTTCTGGTGGTCAACGGCCATCCGGTTCGGTGCGTCATGGCGCAGAAGTCACCCGCCGATCTGCCGTGGGCCGCGCTGGGCGTCGACTACGTGATTGAGGCCACCGGTCTCTTTACCGACAGCGAGAAGGCCAAAGGCCATCTGGCAGCGGGCGCCAAGAAGGTGATCATATCGGCTCCGGGCAAGGGCGCCGTCAAAACGATCGTCATGGGCGTGAACCAGAACGAATACGATTCGGCCGCGCACGCGATCGTCTCGAACGCGTCCTGCACCACCAACTGCCTCGCGCCGGTTGTCAAGGTCCTGCTCGACACCGTGGGCATCGAGACCGGCTTGATGACCACGATCCACAGCTACACCGCGACGCAGAAGACGGTTGACGGGCCTTCCAAGAAGGATTGGCGCGGCGGCCGAGCAGCGGCCTGCAACATCATCCCCTCGACCACCGGTGCGGCCAAGGCCGTCGGCGAGGTCCTGCCCGCGACCAAAGGCAAGATGACCGGAATGAGCTTCCGTGTTCCCACCCCCGATGTGTCGGTGGTCGACCTGACCTTCCGCAGCACCCGGGACACCTCGATTGAAGAGATCGACGCCGCGCTCAAGGCCGCCGCGAATGCGGGCCCTCTGAAGGGTCTTCTGGGCGTGACGGATGAGGAGCTGGTTTCGTCAGACTTCATCCACGACGCCCGCTCCTCGATCTACGACTCGCTCGCCACCCTGCAGAACAACCTCAAGGGTGAGAAGCGCTTCTTCAAGATTGTGAGTTGGTACGACAACGAGTGGGGCTATAGCAACCGCGTGGTCGAACTCGTTCGCTTCATGGCGGACAAGGACAGTGGCAAGGGGTGCTGCTGCTGCGGATGAGCGAAACGCAGGTGTGCCGTTGGATGCGGCACACCTGCACATTCTCTTCACAAGGATACGATGAACAAGAAAACGTTGCGTGATATCGAGGTGGCGGGTAAGCGGGTGCTGATGCGCGTGGATTTTAACGTGCCGATCACGAATGGAACCATTACGGACGACACCCGTGTCACGGCGGCGCTTCCGTCTATCAATTTCGTGTTGGAGAAGGGCGGCAGCCTGGTGCTGATGAGCCATCTGGGGCGCCCCAAGGGCAACGGGTATGAAACCGATTTTTCGCTCAAACCGGTTGCTGAGCATCTCGCCAGCCTGACGGGCCGGGCCGTTGTTTTTGCCGCAGACTGCGCCAATGCCGACGCCGAAGTGGCCGCCCTGAAACCCGGCGGCATCGTCATGCTGGAGAATACCCGCTTCTACAAGGCCGAAGAGGGGAAGGTCAAGAAGACCGACGACGTGAGCGAGGAAGACTATCGGGCGAAGAAGGCCGCGCTCAAGGAGAAGCAGAAGGTGCTGGCGCAGAAGCTGGCCTCCTATGGCGACGTCTACTGCAACGACGCCTTCGGTTCTGCCCACCGCGCCCACGCCTCCACAGCCGTGGTCTGCAGATACCTGAAGGAAAACGTGGCCGGTTTCCTGATGGAGAAGGAGATCGAATACCTCGGCAATGCGATTGAGAACCCGACACGGCCGTTCGTCGCGATCCTCGGCGGCGCGAAGGTGTCGGACAAACTCGCGGTTGTCAAGAACCTCATCGACAAGGTCGACACCCTGATCATCGGGGGCGGCATGGCCTACACGTTTCTCAAGGCGCAAGGTCACGACATCGGCAACTCGTTGTGTGAAACCGATCAACTCGACTATGCTCGCGAGATGATGGCGAAGGCCAGGGCGAACGGCAAACAGTTGTTGCTTCCCGTGGACAATATTGCCGCCGACGCGTTTTCCGCCGCCGCCGCCACGCAGACGGTGGGCAACGATATTCCCGCCGGTTGGATGGCGCTGGACATCGGACCCAGGACGACGGCGCTGTATGCGGCCGCCATCAAGGGGGCAAAAACGGTGGTGTGGAACGGTCCGATGGGCTGCTTCGAGATGAAACCCTTCGCGAGCGGCACGCTGGGCGTCTGCCAGGCGGTTGCGGCCAGCGGGGCGGTCTCCATCATCGGCGGGGGCGACAGCGTGAGCGCCGTCAACAAGAGCGGACTGGCGGGAAAGATGACCCACATCTCCACAGGCGGAGGCGCCTCGCTCGAACTGCTCGAAGGGAAGGAACTTCCCGGCGTGGCGGCGCTGAGCGAAAAGTGAAAGGCGGATGCATGCGCGTGGCCGTATATCCGGGAACATTCGACCCCCTGACATTGGGCCATTTTGATCTGATTCTGCGTTCGTCCGCGCTTTTCGACCGTGTGATTATCGCCGTGGCCGACGTCTCGTCCAAGTCAACGGCGATGTTCTCCACCGAGGAACGGATGACGATCATTCGGGAGGATGCGGCGGAAGCCGGTCTCACCAACGTGGAGGTCGACGCGCTCGACACGTTGCTGATCAATTACTGCCGGCGACGGCAGGCTCGGGTTGTGGTGCGGGGTCTGCGGGCCTATTCGGATTTCGAGTATGAGTTCCAGATGGCGCTGACCAACCGCAAGCTGGCCGCCGAGATCGAGACGCTGTTCATGATGCCGAATGAAGAGCACAGCTATGTGACCGCGAGTACGGTGCGCGAGGTGGCCCGCTACGGCGGTGACACCAGCACGTTTGTCTCGCCGTCGGTGCAGCGTCACATCGCGAGCTTCATGAGCGGACACCCGGAGCAGCGGATCAGGACAGGAGGCGGGATTGCAAACACAGGCGCGTTTGACCGTTGATGTCGCGCGGCTCGCGCAGGCGGGGGAGCGTCGGTCCGGGGAACTGGTGTGCGCGCTCCTCGATCTGGGTGAAACCCATGGCTTGATCGAACCCGCTGGAGATATCCGGTATGACCTGCGCGTCGAACAGATCGACCGTGAATTCCTCGTCAGAGGCGCGGTGAGCGTCGCGGTGGCGTGTGTCTGCAGCCGCTGTGCCGAACGGTTTGTGGCGCAGATTGAGGAACCCGCATTCGTCGCCTCATACCCGCTGGAAGAGACAACGGATTTCGTGGACTTGACCGCAGACCTGCGGGAAGCTATCATACTGCTCCTCCCCGGATACCCGGTCTGTCGGGAGGCGTGCTGCGGCTTGTGTCCGCAGTGCGGGACGAACCTGAATCAGACGGCGTGCCGATGCAAATCGGACGACGTGGACGGACGCTGGGGTGCGCTGGATGCGCTCGGCTTACGTCGGGGACGGGATGGGGGCGTGAAATCCGACAGGGGTGCCGCAGGTGGCGCGGGCAAACGCAACAATGTGATTCGATCGAAACGGAGTGTAATCAATGGCCGTACCAAAACGGAAAAAATCAAAAATGCGCATTCGTCAGCGCCGGGGACACTTCAAGGCTGAAGTGATCGAGGTCGCGGACTGTCCGAATTGCAGTGCACCGCACCGCTCGCATCGCGTATGCCCGTCGTGCGGGTTCTACAATGGTCGTCAGGTGATGACGATCAAAGTTGACTGATCGTGATGCGTATTGCGATCGATGCCATGGGTGGCGATCTCGCGCCTCGCGAAATCGTCCGCGGGGCTGTGCAAGCCGTCAAAGCCCTCAAGGACATTGACGCGGTCATTCTGGTGGGTGACGAGCACGCGATCCGGAGCGAGCTGCAGGCGTGTGGTGGCGTGGAGAGCGATCGTTTGCGCGTGGTTCACGCGTCCCAGGTGATCGGCATGGAGGATGCGCCCGCCACAGCGGTGCGGAAGAAAAAGGACTCATCCATCAATCGTTGCATCGGGATGGTCAAGGAGTGTGAGGCCGAGGCCGCCGTGTCCGCCGGAAACTCGGGGGCGGTGGCGGCGGCGGCGATGTTCTGCCTGGGCCGGATCACGGGCGTGGCCCGGCCCGCCATCGCGACGGTATTGCCGACGCGCGACCGGCCCCTGTTGCTGGTGGACGCCGGTGCGAATATGGACTGCGATCCCGCCTGGCTGGCACAATTCGCGATCATGGGCAGCGTCTATTCTCAGGCCGTCATGAAGCAACCCAATCCCGTGGTGGGGTTGCTGAGCATCGGATCTGAGGATGGCAAGGGCAATGAGATGACGAAACAGGCCTTCCGGCTGATCCAGCGCACCGGGGTCAACTTCCGCGGCAATGTCGAGGGCCACGATTTATTTCTGGGCAAGACCGACGTGGTGGTCTGCGACGGCTTTGTCGGCAATGTGGTGCTCAAGACCACCGAGAGTGTGGCCCATGCCATCGGCTTCTGGATGAAGAAGGAGTTTGTGCGGCATCCGATACGGATGTTGGGCGCGTTGCTGCTGAAAGGGGCGCTCAGCACGCTCAAGCACCGGATGGATCCCGAGATTTACGGCGGCGCGCCCTTGCTGGGGGTGAACGGGTCAATCATCATTACGCACGGATCGTCGACGCAAAAGGCGATCTTTCACGCCATCCATGCGGGAGCGGCTGCTGCGCGCAGCGCCATTGCGGATGAGATCGCCTCCCGTATTGCCGCTATGCCGGTGCTGGACAGCCCGACCGAAGCAGGGCCCGCCGCAGGAACCTAGAACAGGCTATAGAGGCGCTTGCAAAACCTCCCGTGTGCATAACCGATTGCGCCCTCAAGCCTTACAGCCTCACAGTCTTCTGCCTTTTTCAGGATGGTCGCGAGACGCTACGAGAACGAGCCGCGTTGCGGAGGTGGCCGGCTTGGTGCAGGCTCTCCCAGCGCCGTCCATTTCTCCGTGCTCTCCGGGTGGGTGTTGCGTAAGACGGCATCGAGGAAGGTCATGGCGCGGATTCCGTCGGCCGTGGTCGGACATGCGGGCAAGACAGGTTTTTTGCCGTTTGCGACACTGTCGGCGAATGCATCGTAATGCAGGGCCAGCGGAGCGATCAGCGGGTCCGCAGGATCACGCGGGAAGCGAAGTGCCGCGCGGACCTCGTTCGTCAGATCGGGCGATTTGGTTGAGAGGGTCTGCGCCGGTTCGTTGAGGGGCGTGACCCGAAGTTCGTCGGGATGGCTGAGCCGCCACTCAAGGCCGCCTTTATCGCCCCACACCATGATGCGAAGGGAGGCGTCTTGCCCGATGCAGACCTGGCTGGCCCAGATCGCGCCGTGCGCGCCCTTGTCGAAACGAAGAAGCACAGAGCCGTCGTCATCAAGAGGGCGGCCTGCGACGAACGTCCGCAGCTCTGCGCAAACCTCCGTAACGGACTGCCCGGAGACAAATTCGGCGAGATTGAAGCAATGGAGACCCAGATCGGCCATGCAGCAACTCGGCCCGCCACGACGGGGATCGGTCCGCCAGCCAGCCTGTTTGTTGCCCGCCGTCTCCAGCCGCGTGGCCAGCCACCCCTGCGGGAAAACGGTTACGACTTTGCGCAGCGTGCCGAGCGCGCCGGCTTGAACAAGCGCGCGGGCCTGGATGACCATGGGAAAAGCGATGTAGGGCAGGGCTAGACCGTAAGCCAGACCGTGATCGTTGCGCTTCCGCTCCAGGTTCAGAGCCTCGTCCATGTTGGTGGTCATCGGCGCGCAGGAGAAGACAGACATTTCCACATCGAAAGCGGCCATGGCGATCGGATAATGCATGTAGTTGGGCACGATGACGGTGACAAAGTCAAGCCGCTTGGAGGCGAGCATTCGCGAAACACGCCGGAACAGGTCACGATAGGTGCCGAACACGTGCTCGGTGGGGACGTTCCACGCCGCACCGGTTTGAAAGGAGTGGTGGCGTGTGCTTCCGAATGCACCGCATACCCATTCGATCCTGCCGGTCAGGGCGATCGCCTTGCGATGCCTTTCCCCGGTCGCGGAATCGAGTCCGCCGCCAATCATGCCTATCCGAAACGCGCGCGCCATGGATGAATCTCTCTATGTGAGTCGTTCTAAATTAAAACCTAAATACAAGTTAAAGCAAAATCCGTGCCTGAAACAGGATGCGGTCCCGCACAGCAGGGCAAACGCATCTTAATTGTACCGCAAAAGCCGCGAATGTGGGGCTTCACCTGGATGCCTCACCCGTGAATACACGGACGGCATGCCGGTGAAATCGCTAAATGACGAGGCGCTTGCAAAACCCTTGCACGTGTCTCAAATGTGTTGGCACACGGAATGCTGCCTCGTACAACAGCCCCGGCGTGAGGTCGTCGGTTTGTTCAACTACGACGGAAGGAAGTGGTTATGATGATTCCTGCGTTTCAAAGAAGCCTTTTTCGGACACGTTTATTCTCGGCGCTGATCTTCGGACTGTGCGCCGTAGGCTGTGTGATGATGACCGCCGCCGAGGAGCCGATGCCGGCGCAGGAGGCGACGATTCAGAAGGCGGCCGATCCGATTGTCATGGACGGCAAGCTTGACGAGCAGGCGTGGAAGGATGCGGCGCCCCTCCCAATCAACGTGCTGCACAATCAGAAGGGGAAGACGCTGGAGAAACCTGCGGGTTTCGGGCGGATCACGTGCGATGACGAAAACATCTTCATCGCGTTCGAGGTGACCGACGACGACGTCTGTGCGTTGGGTGCCGGGCGTGACGATGTGGACCTGGCGCCGCCAAACGATCTGGTCGAGGTCTTTCTCGACGTCAACAACGACGACCACCATTTCTTCGAGTTTCACGTCAACCCGCTGAACGGGTTCACCGACCTGTTCATTCTACGCCCGCCCAAAGACACTCCGCTTCATCAGCGGCTGCCGTCCTATAAAATCATGTTTATGCGGGAGTATAATCTGCCCGCCTTTGAGACGGCAGTGCAGGTTGCGGGGACGGTCAACGACTCCGAGCAGAAGGACGTCGGCTGGACGGCAGAAATCCGTCTGCCGTATGCCTCGCTTCTGCTGCCGAATGGGCAGAAGAAGCCGAAGGCGGGCGATGTGTGGCGGATCCAACTTGTGATTCAGAATGGCGGATCAGCCAACCGCTATGTGAACTGGTCCCCCTCCTATGACAACTGGTACCATCACAGTATTGCCACGTTTGGCCGCATCAAATTCGCCGACTGAAGGTTACGTATCCGCATACTCGCGGATGCAGGGGCGTAACGCGCCTGGGACCTTCAGACGTTCGGTGCCGTTCGCTGAATCCACTGGACCGATTTTGTGGGTAAAGCCCTTCGTGCCGGGCGCTGAACAGCAATTCTGACTTTGAGCACATCCGACCAGTCGAAATCGAAATCGCGATCGGGTTCGGGGTCGAATTCCTTCCTTTCTCGTTGATTTCGGTCCCGATCCCGATTTGGATCCCGATAGCGGCTGCCGCTGTTAGAATTGCTGCCGCTGAAAAGCTAAAAATCAGGCTGAAAATCAGGCATTGCAGCCTGTCGGCATATGCTCTATACTAATCTGTCAATTTCTTCAAGGAGACACTATGGCGCGCAGCACCCCATTGACGCACGTACGCAACATCGGCATCATGGCTCATATCGACGCCGGCAAAACCACATGCAGCGAACGCATCCTGTTTTATTCCGGCAAGAACTACAAGATGGGCGAAGTTCATGACGGCGCCGCCACCATGGATTACATGGTGCAGGAGCAGGAGCGCGGTATCACGATCACGTCGGCCGCCACGGTCGTCAGTTGGCGCGACCATCAGATCAGCCTGATCGACACTCCTGGCCATGTTGATTTCACGGCCGAGGTCGAGCGGTCGTTGCGCGTGCTCGACGGCGCGGTCGCGCTGTTTTGCGCGGTGGGCGGCGTCCAGCCGCAAAGCGAACAGGTGTGGCGGCAGTCCGAGAAGTACGAAGTGCCCAAGCTCTGCTTCATCAATAAGATGGATCGTATCGGCGCCAATTATTTTGAGGTGATCGATGAAATCCGCAGCGAACTGGGCGGCAACCCCGTGCCGATGGTCTATCCCGTGGGTCAGGGCGAGAATTTCGAGGGTGTCATTGATCTCCTGAACATGAAGCGTTGCGTCTTTGACGAGGCGTCGAGAGGAGTGAAGATCAGCTACGAAGAGATTCCCGAGAAGATGCTGGAGGAGTGTCGGAAGTGGCGCAAGAACATCGTCGAGAAAGCCGCCGAGCAGGATGATGTCCTGATGGAGAAATACTTTGCCGATGGCGATCTCTCCGATGCTGACATTATGGCCGGATTGCGCAAGGGTACGATCTCCCGCGCGATCATGCCGGTCTATTGCGGAACGGCCTTCAAGAACAAGGGCGTTCAGTTGCTGTTGGATGCCGTGTGTGATTTTCTCCCCTCACCGTTGGATATCGGCGCCGTCCATGCCAACGATGATCAGACGAAGGTGCGCCAGCCCGACGACAAGGATCCGTTCTCCGCCCTCGCGTTCAAGGTGATGTCCGACAAGCACATGGGCCGAATCATCTTCATCCGCATTTATTCGGGTACGCTGCGCATCGGCGATACGATCCGAAACAGTTCGCAGGACATGGATGTGCGCGTCGGCCGTCTGCTGCGCATGCATGCCAACCGGCAGGAGGCGATCGATGAGGCGAACGCGGGCGAAATTGTCGCCGTGGTCGGCCTCGGCAAGACGCGCACCGGAGACACGCTGTGTGATCGCGCGCATCCGATCATTCTGGAGAACATCGAGTTCCCGGCACCGGTGATTTCGATCGCCATTCGACCCGGGACGCGGAACGACAACGACAAACTGGGCGTTTCGTTGCATACGCTGTCCGAGGAAGACCCGACCTTTTTTGTGAAGTACGACCGCGAGACCGGCGAAACCGTGATATCGGGAATGGGCGAACTGCACCTCGAGATCATTGTTGACCGTCTGCGCCGTGAATTCAACGTGGCCTGCGAGGTCGGCCGCCCCGAGGTCGCCTTCCGCGAGACCATCACCCAGCATGTCGACGGCCAGTACAAACACGTCAAGCAGTCGGGCGGCCGCGGCCAGTATGCCCATGTCTGCCTCAAGCTCATCCCGCAGCCCGCCGGCAAGGGATTTTCGTTTGTCAACGAGGTCAAGGGCGGCACGATCCCGTCCGAGTACATTCCCTCGGTGGAGAAGGGGGTCATCAAGGCCCTGGAGTCAGGCCCCTACGCGGGGTATCCCGTGGTCGATGTGCAGGTGGTCGTCTACGACGGCTCGTATCACGAGGTCGATTCGAACGAGTTCGCGTTCATCGAGGCCGCTCGCGTCTGCTTCCGCCAGGCTTTCATGAAGGGCTCTCCGGAACTGCTCGAACCGGTCATGGCGGTCGAGGTGACGGTGCCCGAAGATTATATGGGCGCGGCCACGGGCTCGCTCTGCCAGCGTCGCGGACGTGTCGAAGGAATGGAAGACAAGGGGGGCTCGAAGCTGGTTAACGGCCTGGTGCCGCTCGGGGAGATGTTCGGCTATTCCAATTCGATCCGTACGCTCACGCAGGGACGCGGGTCGTTTGTGATGAGCTTCGAACGGTACGAGGCGGTGCCCTACGAGCTGACCGAGCAGATCATTGAGAAGCGCCGCAAGGAAAATAAGATCCGCGCTTAGCCCTTGCGGTAATAGCCGCCCGTAGCGACCGTGCGGAAGCCGAAGCGGCGGTAGAACGCCTCCAGCGGCTTGTCCCGTTCGGTCAGCAGAAAGAAGTGTGCGGCGCCGCGCCGCGCCTCTTCCTCCAGAACCATCTGGATCAGCGCGCGGCCCAGACCGCGTCCGCGCGCCGCACGCCGGGTGCCGACATTGTAGAGCGCGGTGACACCGCCATGCGATACGGTTGAGATCAGCGCATTGGGAACCCCCGCCTCATAAATCAGCCAATGGCGGGTTTCCATCCACCCCCCCGTGCCGGGGACGCCAGTGGGTATCGGCACGGCCACGTCGGAGTCTTCCACTCCATCCCAGAACGCGTCGGCGTAGAGCCGGTTGAAGGTCTCGGCGTCGGCCGCCGTCATCGCCACGGCAATCGAGAGGCCCGTCGCACGGGGCGGCGCGAGGTCGGCGCCGTCGCGCACCATCCAGTAATCGGTACTGAAACGGCGCCACGGAGCGGGCAGCGACTGGGGGTCGCTGACCGTGTCGATGCCGGCGACATACCAGACCGGCCCGCGCCCGCGAGCGTGGAATTCATGCGCGATACGGGCCTCGTGCCGCAGCGCTAGGCCGGCGTCGAATACGGCAAACAGATTCCACGTGGGTTCGGACTCGCGGGCCGAGAAGATCCAGACCCCAGACCCGTCTTCCGCCCGCGCCGCTTCGTCAATGAACATGCCGCGCTGCGCCTCAATGTGGAACGCCAGCAAATCTCGATACGTTGTCTTCATATTAATCAAGCGGGTCCAAACGGTAGCGTGGCAGCAGCGTCGCGGGAAGATAGGAGCGTTTGGAGCGTCGCAAGCCGGGCACGCCCATGTCCTGCTCGATGTTGAGCCAGGTGCAACGGTCGGCCAACTCGCGCGCCACGGCTATCCGCATTGCCTGGGCCGCGCCGGGGATCTGTCGGCTGGCCTTTTCAAAATGGACGTTTCCGAGGTCGGGCAGCGTGAAACTGAAAACAGAACAGGCGAGGAGCGTCCCGTCTCCGGCGGTGAGGACGCGACCTTCCAGTTCGAGCGCGTCAAAATGGGCGAAGGCCAGTCGCAACGCATCCTCCTCCCCCGGGGGGACGCGCGTCCCTTTGGCCGTGTCGGGATGCAGGGCGAGAGAAAGCGCCTCGTGTCGACGGTCTGGGGTGAGCGGCACGCAACGCCAGCCGGGGACGTGTTCGCCGAACCGGCGGATGAGGCGCCGGGTGTTCTGGTGTCCCCGGCCGACGAGGGCCGACAGATCGGCCGTGCGCAGGAGATAATCGTCCTCGTCCGGCGTCGTGCTCACCCGGTACCTGCCGTTCAGCGCATCGACGTGGGCGGTGACATATTCGCACGGCACATCCCCCCACGTCAGCCGCAGGCCGGTTTGATCGGCCAACCCAGCCCGGACCGCCTCCAGCGCGGCGGGCTCGAACCCCTCACCGAAGGGGAAAAGCAGCGAGCCGACACGACGGTTACACACGACGCGACGGCCGGCGATTTCGGCATGAACGGTGTCGTACACCCCGCTCCAGATAAAGAGATTGGCGAAGTTGCACTCGCAGCTCCAGCGTCCCTGCACCGCCAACGCCGCCTTGAACAGGTCGCGCTGGTCCAACGTAACGGGTTGTAGAGAAGCGAAACTCATCACGTATCCTAAAAGTGCGTGAGCCTGGCCCTCGGCGTTGTGCGGAGAGAAGAGGGGAGGGAACTCCGCGAGAAGGGCGTTATTTCCGCCGCTTTTTTGGCTGCTCGATGACCAGAAACCCGGCAGAACGGACGCGGTCAGGCGTGATGATCTCAACGGACTCTTCGAGACCGTCCTCGTTCAAAATCCGCTGTACGTGGGTGGGCTCGGGTGTGGGCTCGGATGCGGGCGAAGGGGAGACCGCGACCGGCACCTCGGCGGCTTCCGGCTCGGCCAGCTCGTGGCGACCCGCGACCGGTCGGATCAGATCCCACAAGTTCGTTTTTAATGCCTCCAGACCCCGTCCGTCAACCGCTGAGACTTGCAGGATTCGGCCACGTACCTTTTTTCGGAAAACGGTGAGAAAAGCCTTGGCCTCGGGGACGTCCATCTTGTTGGCGACGAGCAGTATCGGGCGCTTCAGCAACGCTGGGTCATACGCCTTGAGTTCGGCCCGGAGTGTCCGGTAATCCTGCCAGGGCTCGCGGCCGTCGATCCCTGCCATGTCAATCACCATCAGCAGCATGCGCGCCCGTGATACATGGCGGAGGAAATCGAGCCCCAGTCCAACCCCTGTGCTTGCATCCTTGATGATGCCCGGAATATCCGCCACGCGGATTTGACTGTAATCGGGATACGCAACCGTGCCAATGATCGGGTTCAGGGTGGTGAACGGATAGGCCGCGACTTTGGGATGGGCGTCGCTGATTGCGGCCAGCAACGACGACTTGCCCGCGCTCGGGAATCCCAACAAGCCGACGTCGGCGACCGTCTTGAGTTCCAGCCTTAAATCGCGTTCATCGGCCGCATCCCCCGGCGTGTGCTCGGTCGGGGCCTGGTGGGTTGAGGTCTTGAAATGCATGTTCCCCAGCCCGCCCTTGCCGCCCCGCGCCAGACACTCCCGCTGGCCGTGCTGCGTGATGTCCGCCAGCAACGCGCCCGTTTCGGGGTCAAATACCGACGTGCCGCACGGCACCTTCACTTCGCGATCGGCGCCGTCCCGGCCATGCATCTGCTTCTTCCGTCCCGGTCCGCCGTCCGGGGCCGTCACCAAGGGCTCAAAATACAGACGCACGAGCGAATCGGTATCGTGGTCTGCCACAAAAAAAATATGGCCCCCACGGCCGCCATCGCCGCCGTCAGGGCCACCTTTGTCCACATACTTTTCGCGTCGAAAACTCGAGCTTCCGTCGCCGCCCTTGCCAGCGCGGACATGCACCGTCACTCTGTCAACAAACCGTCGTGACTTCACGGCGCCCTAACCTTTAAAGGCGCATTACGCGCCGACAGCCGGAGTCGCCACCACGGTCACGACACGTCCGTCTTTGATAAACTTGACCGCGCCTTCAACCAATGAGAACAATGTGAAATCACGCCCCATCTTGACATTCTTGCCCGGATGGAACTTGGTGCCGCATTGCCGGATCAAGATCGCGCCAGGGTGAACCTTCTGCCCATCAAAGCGTTTCACGCCCCGGCGTCTACCCGCGCTGTCGCGGCCGTTGCGTGCGGAACTGGATGCTGCCATTTGTAAACTCCCTGTTGCTGCTGCGCATCGCCTCAGGCGATCGATTCAACCTTGACCACGGTCAGTTCCTGGCGGTGCCCGACCCGGCGCTCATATCCCTTGCGGCGGCGTTTCTTGAAATTGATCAGTTTCGGGCCGCGCTTGTGCTCGACAACCGAAAACGAGACCTTGGCGTCCGGCACGGTCGGCGTTCCAATCACCAGTGCGTTGCCGTCCGAAACGGCCAGAACCGCACCCGCATCAACGCATTGCCCCGCCTCCACGTCCAAACGCTCTATTTCCAACGTATCCCCGGTGGCCACGCGGTACTGCTTGCCCCCCGTTTCAACGATTGCATACGCTTCCATGTCTGCCTCATTAACCCTTAGTGAACAACAATTCAGCGCGGATCGGAACGATCCCAATCAGCCGCAAACAAAGTAGTTAACCAGAAAACCGTCGCGCTGTCAATACGGGCTTTTACAAAACAGAAAAACCTTCATTGTGAATATGCCCAAGGCGTGTTAATTTAAGGACGCTGATCAAATGTCGGCGTCCCCTCCGTGGCGGGCAAGCCCTGCACAAGATTCGCGCCGCGCGGGAACATTTCAGGCCCCACACGTGTCTTATCTGAAATAAGGGAGTAGTGCTATGTTCATGCCGAGTTTCAAAACCGCCCTGGCGGTCACCGCCGCTGCGGCCGTCGCCACAGCCGTCTCTGCCAGCACGTGGCAGCGAGTCTACGAGGCCCGCGACAAGGGCCTGCCCAAAACGGCCATCGAAGCCGTCACCCCGATCATCGCCGACGCCCTGCAGAACAAGAAGTACGCCGAGGCGATCAAGGCCGTCTGCACCAAGATCGCCCTGGAGGGGCAGATCGAGGGGAACAAGGCGGAGGAGAAGGTGGTCCGGCTTGAGGCCGAAATCGCCGCAGCCCCGGCCGAGATGAAGCCGGTGATGGAGGCAATCCTGGCCAACTGGTACTGGCACTACTTCCAGCAGAACCGCTGGCGCTTCCAGCAGCGCACCCAGACCGCCGAGGCGCCCGGCACGGATTTTACCACCTGGGACCTGCCGCGCATCCTCGTCGAGATCGACAAGCACTTCACCGCCGCGCTCGCCCATGAGAAAGTGCTCAAGACCACCCCGATCGGAGCCTACGACGACCTGCTCGAAAAGGGCACCGTCCCCGATGCCTATCGCCCGACCCTCTTTGATTTTCTGGCGCACGAGGCGCTGGCGTTCTACCAGGCCGGCGAACAAGGCGCCGCTAAGGCCGAGGACGAATTCGAAATCGCCGACTCCAGTCCGGTCTTCGAGCCGGCTGCCGATTTTATGAAATGGCAATTCGCGCTTACGGCGGCCCAGGTTACCCCGAAAGTCAGGGCTATTTGGCTCTTCCAGAACCTCCTCGCGTTCCACCAGAAGGACGCGGATCAGACCGCATTCATTGACGCCGACCTCTGGCGCCTCCAGTTCGGCAAGAACCAGGCCGTCGGCCCGGAACTGAACGCGAACTACAAGACCGCGCTGAAGCGCTTTACCGACGCATGGGCCGACCACGAGATCTCGGCGCGGGCGCTCGCCGCCTGGGCTTCCGTCGTCCTTGAAGAGGGCGATCCCGCCGCGGCGCACACGCTGGCCACGCGCGGCGCCAACGCCCATCCCACCAGCACGGGCGGCGCCGCGTGCTACAACCTGCTGCAGCAGATCGAGGCCAAACAGGCCGGCATCACCGCCGAGCGGGTCTGGAACGCGCCGTGGCCGACCCTCTCGCTCAGTTACAAGAATCTGACGAACGCCTATTTCCGTGCCGTGCCGATGGACTTCGCGGCGTTTGCCTCCAAGCAGCGCTGGGGTTACAGCGACGCGCTCCATAATCTGCAGTGGAAGGAGCGGGATGCGTTCATCGCCGATCTCATCGCCCGGACACCGGCCGTCGCGTGGGATGTCGCCCTTCCGGCCACGCCCGATTTCCGCGAACGCACCGAGGAAGTCGCCGTTCCCAAAGACCTCAAACCGGGGTTCTACTTCATCCTCGCCAGCCACGACGCGGCCTTCGGCGCGGACAACAATCAGATTACGCTGGCCGCCATCTGGGTCAGCGATCTGGCGCTCGTCATGCGGCCGAGTTATTCCGAAGGTGTGCTGGACGGCTTTGTGCTCAGGGCCCTGTCCGGCGCGCCGGTCGAAGGCGCAACCGTGCTGACGTGGACGCGCAACGACAACGGCAAACTGATCACCGGCCCGGAGACGAAGACCGACACCAACGGCATGTTCCGCTTCACCGGACGCGACGGCCAGAGCCAGGGGTTGTTGCTGCTGGCGCAGAAGGACGATCAGGCCGTCGCCAGCGATTCCATGTTCTCCATCAGCCATCCGCACACGGAGTCGACTTCGGAGGGCACCGTCTTCTTCACCGACCGCGCGCTCTACCGCCCCGGCCAGACCATCCAGTACAAGGGCATTTGCCATTCGATGGACCCTGCGGGCAACACCTACCGCGCGCTCGCCGGACAGACGCTGACCGTGGTCTTCCGCGATCCCAACCACAAGGAGGTCGCCCGGCAGCAGCACCAGGCGAATGACTACGGCGCCTTCTCCGGCAGCTTCACCGCGCCGGGAGGCGTGGTCGCCGGACAGATGACGCTGCAGGTTGAAAGCGGACCGCCCGGTTCGACCACCTTCAACGTCGAGGAATACAAGCGGCCAAAGTTCCAGGTCGAGCTGGCGCGGCCCAAGGACGCCGGCAAGCTCGGCGCGGACGTCACCGTCCCCGGCAAGGCCACCGCCTACACCGGCGCGGCCATCGGCGGCGCCAAGGTCCAGTGGCGCGTGGTCCGCGAAGTGCGCTTTCCGCCCTGGTGCTGGTGGGGCTGGTACGGCCTGCCGCCGGGGCGCGGCGCCAGTCAGAACATCGCCCACGGCACCGCCCTGACCGGCAGCGACGGCGCGTTCACCGTCACCTTTACCGCCCTGCCGGATCTGTCCGTGTCGGAGAAGACCGAGCCGACGTTTACCTTCACGGTCTATGCCGATGTAACCGATACGACCGGCGAGACGCGGTCCGGCAGTCAGAGCCTCCTGGTCGGCTACACCGCGCTCGCCGCCACGATCCGCGCCGATGCGTGGCAGACGCAGGACAAGCCGGTCGAATGGACGCTGGCTACGACCTCGCTCGACGGCGAACCGCAAGCCGCCGAGGGGACGCTCGCAATTCATGCGCTGAAGCAACCCGATCGCGTCGCGCGCGCGGCGCTTTCCGAAAACAGGCCCTATTGGGTCTATGCGTCCCGAGGCTCCGCCAACACCGAACCTCAGGCCGACCCCGCCAATCCCGACTCCTGGGAGCTGGCCGACGTGGTCGCCGAGCAGCCCTTCAAGACCGGCGCGACCGGTGAGCTGAAGCTCGCGACGCCGCTCAAGGCCGGCATCTACCGCGCGATGCTCGAAACGAAGGACCGGTTCGGCAAGGCCGTGACCGCGCGCCAGACGATGCAGGTGATGGATGTGAAGAGCGCCACGTACCCGGTGCGGGTGGCGCACCAGTTCGCCGCGCCCGCGTGGTCGGTCGAACCGGGCGAAACCTTCACCGCGCTCTGGGGCACCGGCTATCCCACGGGCCGGGCCTACGTCGAGCTGCGCCACCGCAACCAGACGCTGCGCGCGTTCTGGACGGGCGCGGGGCGGACGCAGGAGATCATCGAACAGGCGGTCACCGAAGCGATGCGCGGCGGGTTCACGGTGCTCATCACCTATGTCCGCGAGAATCGCGCCTATCTGGAGAACCGCGTCGTGGATGTGCCGTGGTCTAACAAAAAGCTCACCGTCAAATGGGAGCACTTCACCTCCAAGCTCGAACCCGGCAAGAAGGAGACCTGGACCGCCGTGGTGAGCGGCCCCGATGCCCGGCCCGCTGTCGCCGAGATGGTCGCCACCCTCTACGACGCCTCGCTGGACCAGTACCTGCCGCACAGTTGGATGCAGGGGTTCAACGTCTTCCGCCGCGAGACCAGCCGCGTCAGCCCGCAGTTCGAAAACACCGCAGTGGCCTTCCAGCATATCCTCGGCAACTGGCGCAGCGACACCCGTTCGACGCACCTGCTCTACCGCCGCTATCCCGACGACCTCTCGGCACAGATCTGGTGGGGTGGATGGGGTGGGAAGCGACGTAATCGTAATGGCATCATGTCCAAGATGGCGGTCAGAGCCTCAGCCTCAGTCGATGACGGGATGGTGATGGAGATGGCGGCTTCCGGCGCAATGGCGGACTCCGCCCCCATGACGCCGCCGCCGCCGGCAAAAGCGGAGAGGAATGCCACGGTGCTTGCGCTGTCGGCCGATCGGGGCCCCGCCGGCGGCGAGTCGCCGCCGCCGCCCCCCGCTTCCGCGCTGGACAAGGTCGCGGCGCGCAAGAACCTCAACGAAACCGCCTTCTTCTTCCCGCAACTGGTGAGCGACGCCGAGGGCGTGGTGCGCATGGCGTTCACCCTGCCGGAGGCGCTGACGGAGTGGAAGTTCATGGGCTTTGCTCATGACCGCGAGCTGCGCAGCGGCACCTTGCAGGACAAGATGGTGACCGCCAAGGACCTGATGGTCGAGCCGAATCCACCGCGGTTCGTGCGCGAGGGCGACATCATTGAGTTCACCGTCAAGGTCAGCAACCAGTCCGCCGCTCGCCAGAGCGGCACCGTGCGGCTGACGTTCGCCGATGCGAGGACGCTCCAGCCCATGGATGAGGCGCTCGGTAACTTTACCGGTGTGTCAGATCTTTTCGACAAACAGGGCAAACCGGCGGGAGGCCGTGTGCTGACGGAACAGTCCTTCGACATTCTTTCGAAAGAATCGAAGTCGTTTTCCTGGCGGATCGCCATTCCGGACGGCTGTGACTTCCTGACCTACAAGGCGGTCGGCGCAACCGATCGGCTGAGCGACGGCGAGGAGGGCAATCTGCCGGTGCTGTCGCGGCGGATTCTGGTGATCGAGTCGCTGCCGCTGCCCATCCGCGGCAAGCAGACCAAGACGTTCGAGTTCACGAAGCTGCTGCAATCGGGCCAATCGAAGACGCTGAAGAGCGAGAACCTGACCGTGCAGATGGTGAGCCAGCCGGCGTGGTACGCGGTGATGGCCCTGCCCTATCTCATGGAGTATCCGTACGAGTGCAGCGAGCAGATATTCAACCGGCTCTATGCGAACAACCTCGCCCGCTTCATCGCCAACTCCGACCCGAAGATCCGGCGGATCTTCGATCAGTGGAAGAATACCCCGGCGCTGGATAGTCCGCTGGAAAAGAACCAGGAGCTGAAAGCGCTGATGATCGAGGAGACCCCGTGGCTGCGCGAGGCGCAGGACGAGAGCCAGGCGCGGCGCAATGTCGGCATTCTCTTCGATGCCAACCGGCTCGACACCGAGACGGCGCGCGCGTTCGACAAGCTCGCGAAGATGCAGTTGAGCGACGGCCTGTGGCCGTGGTTCCCGGGGTTCCGGGGCGACGTATACATCACGCTCTACATCACGACCGGATGCGGCCGGATGCGCCACCTCGGCGCGGAGAACGTGGACCTGTCGCTGGCGCTCAAGTCGCTCGACGCGCTCGACAACTGGATGGACGACACCTATCGCTACATCCTCAAGCACGGCAACAAGGGGGTGAACAACCTGAGCCCTACCATCGCCTTCTACCTCTACGGCCGCAGCTTCTTCCTCAAGGACAAGCCGATCGCCAAGAAGTATCAGGAAGCGCTCGATTACTGGCTCGGTCAGGGGAAGCAATACTGGCTGGAGCTCCGCTGGCGGCAACCGCAGGCGCATCTGGCCATTGGTCTGAAACGCTTCGGCGACGCCGAGACCCCGCTGGCGATCTTGAAGTCCATCCGCGAATTCAGCGTCAGCAACGAAGAGATGGGGATGTTCTGGCGCGACACCGAGCTGAGCTGGTCGTGGTTCCGCGCGCCGATCGAGACGCAGGCGCTGATGATCGAGGCGTTTGACGAGGTTGTGGGCGACGCCCAGGCGGTTGAGGACTGCAAGGTCTGGCTGCTCAAGCAGAAGCAGACGCAGGACTGGAAGACCACCAAAGCCACGGCCGACGCGGTTTACGGGCTGCTGCTGCTGCGCGGCAAGAACCTGCTGGCTAGCGACGCGCTGGTCGAGGTCAGCATGGGTGGGGAAACCATCAAGCCGGAGAAGGTCGAGGCCGGCACCGGGTTCTACCAGCAGAAGTTCGTGCGCGGCGAGATCAAGCCCGCCATGGGCAAAATCACCGTCACAAAGACCGACGAAGGGGTCAGTTGGGGGAGCGTCCATTGGCAGTACCTGGAGGACATGACGAAGGTCACGCCCTACGAAGGGACGCCGCTGAAGGTGAAGAAGACGCTCTACCGCAAAGAGACGACGAAGAAGGGGCAGGTGCTCGAACCGGTCAAGGGGGCGTTGGCGGTGGGCGACGAGCTGGTCTGCCGGATCGAGGTGCGTGTGGATCGCGACATGGAATACGTGCATCTCAAGGATCAGCGCGGCAGCGGCACCGAGCCCGTGAACGTGCTGAGTCAGGCGAAGTATCAGGACGGGCTGATGTACTACGAGAGCACCCGCGACACGGCCAGCCACTTCTTCATCCACTACCTGCCCAAGGGCGTGTACGTCTTCGAGTACAGCGTGCGGGTACAGCTCAAGGGCGCGTATCAGAGCGGCATTGCCAGCATCCAGTGCATGTATGCCCCGGAGTTCAACAGCCACAGCGAAAGCTTCGAGATCGAGGTGAAGTGACAAAAAAGCCGATCTGTCGGCAAAAGGGGCACGTGATCTAAACCCAAGCGCACAGACGGGACGCGTCCGTGCGGAGCCACAAGGGACGGAGACTTGCGTCCGCACCCCCCCCGCCCCCGTGCGCCCCGCTTTCTTTTACCCTCCCCCGTGCGCCCACTGTGTGGGTGCACGAATGTCCTTGCACAGGCTGTTTGGCTCGGCAAGAATAGTGATTGATGAGAAAGGCAAGATGGCGTACGCTATGTTGTACGACTGGAGATACGATTATGACAACGCTAACCGCGACAGAAGCGCGAAAACAACTCTACAGCCTGCTGGATGATGTGACCGACTCACATGCGCCGATCCATATCACTGGCAAACGCCATTCGGCCGTACTCGTTTCGGCTGACGATTGGCGCGCCATCGAAGAGACGCTTTACCTTGAATCCATTCCTGGCATGAAGGACTCCATTGTCAAAGGGCTGCGAACGCCGGTTGACAAATGCACAAAGGAGCCGGGGTGGTGAATTGGCAACTTGTCTATACCCGGCAGGCCCAAAAGGATGGCCGAAAACTTGCATCCTCTGGCCTTCAGCCGCAAGCAGAGCGACTTTTGGCGATTCTCGCCGACAACCCCTACCAAACGCCGCCCTTCTTCGAGAAACTGGTTGGCGATCTCGCCGGCGCATATTCGCGACGAATCAACATCCAACACAGACTCGTGTATGAAGTGCTGGATTCGATCAAGACCGTTAAAGTACTGCGAATGTGGACCCACTATGAATAGGGCGGCGAACCAGGCGATGCACCAAATGAACCGAGGAGGATGACATCCGCCGAGCGGATGAACCCGTGGAGCCACAAAGGACGGGCCTTGCGTCCATTTCTTGGCAATCAGTCCCGACGCGCAGTTTCTCGCAATTGGCGCAACCGAAGGTCTGTGCATCGTAAGCATGGCAACGGGCGGGAAGGTTCTTGAGTTAAGAGCCAGACCCCGGAGGCAACGTGTTCTCGAGTTCTCCTCAGTCGTCTTCTCGCCGGATTCAACCCGCGTCGCTTTTCGCATCAGCAACGTTCCATACGGCGACCGCGACGATTACTTCGGCATGGCCGATCTCCGGTTGCTCTCCCCATCCGCCGTCCCCGTATCCACGGGTGAGGCATCCGAGTGAACCCGCACATTGGCGGGTTTTGCGAAAAAATAAGATGCGTTTGCCCTAGGCCGAGGGTGCCGTGCTCTTGACATTTATCCCGGTTTCCGCCATGCTCCCCACCATGACAACGCTGCGTCAGACCGGTTCCGGCATGATTCCGGCCCGTGTGGGCCGGTACCGGCCGAAAAGCGATTTCTTATCAATTTGCCACTGCGCCGGTATTTCTGAAAGCAATGAATCCGGTACGTGGCTCGCTTGCGGGAGATGAAATGAAAAGAACGACCTGTTTGCTGTTTGGACTGTGTGTCGTCGCCTTGGGGGTGGCAGGCTCGCATGCAGTTGCCGGCGAGGCGGAGAAGAACGCGGAGCAGGAAGTGTATCGGCTGCTTCTGGCGTTGCCGTCCGGCTACGACATCAAACCGGAGAACATGGCAACTTTGGCCAGACTGGAAGCGCTGGGCGACCAGATCACTCCGCACCTTCGCACGGCCCTGCTGTAGCCAAGAATGCATTCGGTGCGGTGCTGAAGAAGATAACCGCCCAGAACTTGGGGGAAGATGCCGATGCGTGGCGAAACTGGTGGAATGCCAACGGGAAGAGTGAGAGATGAAGGCCACAAGGGCCTGGGCTGAATGGCGCTAAGTTAAGCGATGCTTCCGATCATAATCATAATCGTAATCCGTTCTCCACCAGTAGATTAAGATCAAGATTAGGATTACGATTAAGATGGAAATAGCCCCTTAACTTAGCGTCATTCGGGACGGGCCTTCCGTTCGCCTCAATAGACATCGTCATGCGGTCCCACGGCGACGGGGATGATGGTAGCGTCCTCGATCAGAAACTCGATTGTGATCCTGTACGAGAGGTTAATGGATGCCGAGTGGAGGCCGCTGAGGCGTCCCTTCAATTTGTGCAGACGCAGCGAAGGGTGGAAAGGATTGAGTTCGAGAAGTTGCAACGTCTTCTCGTACTGCCGCCGAACCTCCGGGTGTTTGCGAATAAACCGGATGGCGCGCCGCGTGTAACTCTCGGTGAAGACCAGTTTATACGCCATGGTCGATCCGCTTCAGGTGCGCTTCGATCGAATCGTCCGCAATCCGTCCGGCGGCATAGTCGGCCCGCGCCTCCCGGACGGCCTGATCCAGTTCGGCCTCCCGCAGTCTGGCGTATGTGCTCAAAATGAGAATTGCTAGTCCACTTTGCAGTCCTCTTGACACTTTTCCCGGTTTCTGCCATGTTCTTCGCCATGACAACCATGCTCTCCGCCATGACAACGCTGCGTCAGATCGGTTCCGGCATGACTTCGGCCCAGGCACGCCGGGGCCGACCCCAACGCGATTTCTTATCGACTTCTTTGCTGCTGGCACTGCTGGCGGCATCGCTTCCAATCGCACTCCTGGCCGCGCCTGAGCCCGTGCGCGTGGCCGAGACCGACGCAACCTTCACGGTGACGGACGAAGGCGGCGGCAACCCGCGCGAACGGACACTGCGGCAGGTGCGCCTGGAGAACGAGTACCTGCGCGTGGATTTTCTGCCGCAACTCGGCGGACGACTGCGCGCGGCGTTCGACAAGGCCGCCAATCAGGAGCTGTTTCTGGTGCGGCCTATCGAATGGCCGCCCACGCTCTACACCTGCTACGGTTCCCAACTGGGCGGACACGCCGTTAATTTTCCCGCCTTTCACCACGGCAACAACTATGGCGACCAGTGGAACTGGCAGGCGCAACGCCTTGACGACGGTTCCGCCGCAGTCACGGTCGGCTGGACCGAACCCTTGCGCCGCCAGCGCGTGGTCGTGCGCTGGAGCCTGCGCCCCGGCGACGCCATCCTGCGCGCCACCTATCGCTTCACGAACCTCAACCCGCAACCGCTCGGCTTCGCGCCCTGGAACGACATGCTCTTCGGCTATGCCGACGACCTCCAGTACATCATCCCCGCCTCCCGTGTGGCACCGCACGGGTTCAACGACTCCACCCTGGAACTCCGTCCGTGGCCCTGGCCCGACTGGGACGACAGCAGCATCTGCTACTGGCGGAACATCCCGCCAAGCTACAACAGCATCTTCGCCGTGGGCGTGGAGGAGAATTTCCACGGCGTTTACTATACACGCGCCGATCACGGCATGGTCCGACTGTTCGACCGCACAGAACAGCCCGGTCTCAAGATGTTTTGCATCCCGCCGCAACCGAATAGCAAGCCCGGCCCTGCCGCCTACACGGAAATCTGGAGCAGCCCCGTCATGTGCATGGAGGACCTGCTCTGGTGGGAGGCTTTCGGCACGCGCGAATATGAAGATGCCTTCTTCGGTGTGCATGGCATTGGCGGCTACCGCTACGCGGATACGGCCGGTGCGCTGAACCTGACCCGGCTCACCAACGCCGTCGAGGTCGGCGTTTGCGTCACACGGCCCCTCCCCGGCGCAGTGATCGTGCTGTCAGGCATTGATGGCGACTGGCTGCGGCAAGTGGTCGACCTGACCCCGGAGAAGCCATGGCGCAACACGCTCCCGCGCGCGCCCGGTCGCCATCCGCTGGATCTGCGCGTGTGGGCTGCCGACGGCCGTTGCTTGCTGCACTACGCATCGCGCCCCGATCCCGGCCTGCAACCTGAACCGCGCTTCAGCGGCAAACCGCTCTGGCAATCCTCGCCCTACCTTGCGGCACTCAAGGCCGAGCAGTACCACGTGCTGTGGCGCGGTCCCACCGGCGGCTATGGAGACTTCGGCGCCAAGGGCGCCCACGCATTCCGCGCCCTGCTGCAGAAAGAACCCGAAAATGTCGAATTCGCCCTCGGAGTCGCCCGCAGCCTGCTCACGGATGTGCAACTCCGTCAGTCCGGTCAGCCGCGGGTCGGCACACCGGAAGAGACTGCGGCGCTGGCAAAGAAGAATCTGGAAGCCGCGGCCGCGACACTCAATCCACACGCGCCAAGTGACCCGCGCGCAGCCGTGCTCCTGGGCGAAGTCCGGTTGCGCCAGGGTGATCGTCCGGCCGCCCGCCGCCAGTTTGAGGCCGCAACTGGCGATCCTGTTGCCGCAGTCGAACTCTCCCGCCTGTCTGCCGCCGAAGGTGATGCGGCCGCTGCGCTGCGCCATTCCACGGCCGCCATCAGTCTCCTGCCCGGTAACAACGCCGTGGCCCAGCTTCATGCCGCCAACCTGATCAGGTCCGGCAAGCAGGCAGATGCAGCGACGCTTCTCGCAGCGGCCTTTGCCCGCGATCCTGTGGACTCGTTGACCGCGCACTTGCTGTCCCTGTCCGCCCCCGATCCTATAACCCGCGAACACTGGGCTGCCATTGCCAAGTCCCTGCTGAACCAGACCGACCCGCCCGCCAGACTGGAGGCGGCGCTGGAGACGCTGGGCTGGCGGTAGAAACACCATCGGAGGCCCAATGATTATTCGTAAACTTGTCCCGTTTATCGCGGTGATGGGGTTGCTGTTCCCGGCCACGGGCGGGGCGCAGGAGCCTGCACCCGGTTCCTGGCTGGGCGATGCCGGTAATTTCATTCAGCGTCCGACGCGCATCTTCGCCAACAATCCCAACGGCGTGGCGTTCACCATGACCGTTCATCGCCACGTTTGGAAGGCTGCCGGTGACTGGGCCAACGGCGGCAATTTCGCCCTTCGTATCCTCGCCTCGGACGGTACGGAACAAGCCAAGGGAACCATCCCGAGCGGCGACGATGCGGCAACGCTCCAGGTGCCTGCCGGCGCAAAAGGTGTTTACACGCTGGAGATCAAGCCATCCGGCTATGGCCTGGCCTGGGTCGAGTGCTCGCTCCCGCAGCTCGTGGCAGAATGCCCCTACTGGCAGGACGCCGCTGCCAGGGACTGTATCCAGCTTCACGTCATGACACCGCGTCGCTGGTATTTCTACGTGCCGGCCGGCACCCGCCGTTTTCAAGTGCGACACGTCATCCTCACGGCGCAGACCCATCGCGAGGACTACGGCTTTCTCGTGATGAATCCGCGCGGCCAGCGGGTGGAGGCGTTTTACGGTGGCAAATCGCTCGACATGTCGCCGACCTCGGGCAGCCCGCGTTCCGAGTTCACGCTGCCGCTGACGCCTGTGCCCATCACCCGCACCGTGGAGGTGGACCCGGGCACGGCCGGCCGCTTCTGGAGCCTGTGGATCACCGGCGGCGACAGCCATAACTTCAGCGACTTGTCGCTGATGTTCGACGGTGTTCCGTCGTATCTCGCATCCTCGCCGGAGCAATGGTTCGATCCTCGCACCGGCCTGTCCGCACCCCCGCTGGTCTACGACGAGGCCGTCATCCGCACCCCGGACACTGTGGATGCCAAGGGTAATGTACATGAACCCTATCCCCGCTACTTCTGCACGCCGTCGCCATTTCTTGGCGATGAGGATTACAACGGCTGGCGCGGGGCGCACACGGTGTGGCTGCTCAACCCGGAAAACCGGAAGATCGAGTTCGGCGTGCAGACCTACACGCCTTCGGCCGAAGATCAAACCAATCGCGTGGCAATCAAAGTGACGGGGCCGAAGAAAGACACGCTGCTGGAACAGGCGTTGCCGTTGGGCAAGAGCGTCAGTCTCGTGGAGGCAGGCGCCGGCGTCTATCGCGTGGACTGCGACAGCCCGCGCTGGTTCCCCTGGACGTTCCCCGCGCCGCCCATCGTGATCCAGGGCCAGCCGACAAAAGACGGCGGCACGCGCTTCGCGCTGCAGACGGGCGTGGCGCGTCATTGGTTTTTCATGGTCTTGCCGGGAACGAAGCAGTTCAAGGTGGCGGTCGAGGTGCGCGATCCCCTGCACGTGTTGCGCGTGGAAGTGCATGCGCCGGACCGGCTGCTGGAGGAACTGGCCGTGCGCGGCGGCGCGCGACGCGAGCTGGTCGTGCCGGTGCCCGCGCAACTGGCCGGCCGCATCTGGTTCATCCGGACGGAGATCGGCAGCGCCACGCGCTTCGTGTCCGGCAAAGGCCACCCGGCTCAGGTCAACATCGAGGCGGACATCGAACTGCAAGGCGTGCCGGGCTACCTGGCGCCGACATGGGAACAATGGTTCGACCCTGAGCGGCCGGGAAAGTGACGTCGCTTGTCCTCCATCATGATCGAAAAGGCATATATGAAGAGGCGAACGACGATCACGGGGCTTGCCGCATGGACGATGCTACCGAAGGCGATTTTTCTGGCAGCCGCGCTGACCTTGCCGTCGCCGGGCGCCACGGCAGCGAAATCGTTGTCCCTGACAAATCTGCTGGATGAAAGTCTGGTGCCGCGTGAAGTCGTTTACCGCACGGTTGCAGGGCGCGACCTCAAACTCTATGTCTTCGATCCGCCGGGTTTGAAGGAGGGCGACCGCCGTCCGGCGGTGATGTGCATCCACGGCGGATCGTGGATGAGCGGCAGCCCGGCGCTGTTCTTTCCCCACAGCCGTTACTTTGCCGCGCGCGGCGCCGTGGCAATCAGCGTGGAGTATCGGCTGACGCATCAGGGCACCAACGTGGTGGGCACACTCTTTGATTGCCTGGCGGACTGCCGGGCCGCGCTGCGCTTCGTGCAAACAAACGCCGTGGCGTTGAAGATCGATCCGGCACGCATCGCCGTGGCGGGCGATTCCGCAGGTGGGCACCTGGCCGCCTGTCTGGGGATTCCCGTTGCCACGGAAGATCCGCCGCCCGGCGTAGCGAAAGATGCGCCGCCGGCCGCCCTGCTGCTCTATAACCCGGAGGTGGATCTGACCACGCTGCGCTGGGCGCAATCTTCGTCGGGCGTGAAGATCTACGGCGCAGGCGCCGCGGGTAGCCTGCCCATTGCTGAGATCGAGAAACGTTTCGGCAAGACACCGCAAGAACGAGCACGGGCGCTTTCGCCGATTTTCGCCATTGCCGGGGGGCAGCCGCCGGTCCTGCTGATGCAGGGCGACAAGGACACCTGCGTTCCCGTGGAACAGATTCGCCGCTTCGACCAGGCGTACCGGGAAGCCGGCAACCGGTGCGACTATGTGGAGCTGGCCGGAGTCGCGCATGCCTTTGTGCTGCCGCGCTACACCGCGCCGGATGAACGGGTGGTCAAAGCCATCCGACGGAGCGATGAATTCCTGGCAGCCATCGGATGGTTCGAAGGCCCGCCGACGCTGCAAGTCGCAGCCGAAGCAGCGCCGGTTGCGTCAAGCCAGCCCGTACGAATATCGCGTCAGCCTCAACATTAACGATCCCGCCGTCGATTGCTGGTCCGTCGGCCCGCCGATGCGCGATCCCCGCGCCGGATGCCAGGCCGACGCGGAAGACAAACGAGATCGCCGTCACCTGGTGGGGCAACATGTCGGTGGAGGTGAACCTGGGTGAGGTCAACCTCGTGTTCGACCCCTATGTCAAGCCGGATGAACCGCGCTTCCAGTACATCTTCGTTGGAGCTTCCGGGTTTGTGGGGGGATTTCTCATGGACTCGCATCGCAGCCATATCGTCGGCCCTCGATGAAGCGGGTGGTTTAAGTGAAACCGTTTAAGAAGGCGAGTAAGGATGCGATTACGTGTAGGGCATCCCACACACTTACACTCAAACCCTATCTTAAACGGCACACTTACTCCACCTGCTTACTCGCTCCCTCATGGCTCTCGGACATGACCTCGCATTCATCAATAGAAAATCCCCCCATAAACCCGGAAGCGCCTCCTTGTGTTCTTTGTGGTGAATTATCTGCCGTTTTCAGGTTTATCCCTCATGCGGCAACTGCGATTCAGACAGTGGGGAGGCGGGCGGCGTGTGCGGGCGGTGGCGAAGGG
>CAZOJL010000018.1:0-17927 GCA_964580075.1 uncultured Akkermansia sp.
TCTATTTCTCGAACGACACGATCTACGAACCCGACAACAAGGTTTTGCGGATTGTCTGCTCGACCAACGGAAATCGCGTCGGCATTGACAACGTGCTGATGACCGAACCCGTGCGTTCCGGTTTCGAGTTCATGGCGGTCAGGCTCCTGCCCGAACAACCGCTCGTCGGGAAACCGCCGGGAGTGGAGGTCGAGATCGGCCGCTTTATCAAGAATCCCTCCAATATCCAGGTGTATGTCAGTTATTACGTCGGCACGAATACCTGGGGCTACACCAACTGGTGGTCAACGGCCTATCCGAACGTGGTCGAACTGACGAACAATCCGGGCGCACCACGGGTCTTCCAGACGCCGGATAACGTGGTTTTACCCGCCGGCGCGGTTGACGATGTCGTGCAGTTCTTCGTCTGGGGTGTCCACGGCGACATAGACATTGAGAAAGGTGACAGACCCATCCTGCAGGGCACCAACTCATTTGTGAATCCGCCGTGGTATTATCCCGCCGATCTCAACGCAGTGACGCCAAAAGAGCCGGGGTTGGCGGCGTTCGGAAGTCGAGGATGGTCGCCCTATTACTACGTCTATTCCTGCCCGCCGGGATCCGTCTGGGTGAATGAGTTGCGGTACTTTTATTGGGACTGGTGGGAGCTCGACGCGGAATTCTTTGAAATCATCGGGCCTGCAGAAGCCTCATTGGGCCGTTGGCAGCTTCAGATGATGAACACAGAAAACACCGTGGTCAAGGAAAGCGTGATTCCACAAGACTTCGTTCTGAAGAACGCCACCAACGGATGGGGCTTCCTGCTCTGGGGTGATGACGCGATGTCAAGCTACGGCGACCACATCTTGTTCCCCGATTGGGTGGCCGGACGGGATGACATCCCTCAGGCGGGCGGAGTGCGCGTGGTCCGGAGCAACGGCGCATGGGAAGATCGTGTCGCATGGGGCTACGGTTCCGACTCGCTGATCAGCCAATATGGGTACACTTATGCCGGCGCCAGAGACTCAGAATATACGCTGTCGATGAGAAGCGTCAGCACCAATCTCGGGTCCAAAGCCAGCGAGTTCAGTTGGGGCACGGTTGAGGGAACGCCAAACGCCGTCAACAAGTTCCAACGCTTGCTCGACAACTCGGAGATCCCGATCAGCTTCTTCATGATCTACTCGGCGATCGGGCCGAACGGGTCGCACAGTCTGGGCACGAATCCGGGGACCATCGAGGTCGCGGTCGGCGCGTCGACGAACATCGTCTACACGGCCAACCCGTGGTATCGGATCGGCACGCTGCAGACCAACGGTGTGGCCGTGGGGGCGGCTCAGGGTTTGACGGTCTACACGCAGGCGCACGTCAACGTCCGTTCCGCCTACAGCAACCAGGTGACCTTCACCCATGCGAACTGGACGCAAACCGGGCTGACGAACGCCGTCCCTGTCACTTGGGCCAGCCAATACTATCCCACGAATGAGGCCGGCGCCACGGGCAACGTGAACATCGCGCGGGACTATCTGTTGGAGATCAGCCCGACAAACAGCCACACCATCGCCTTCGCCATCGAATCGATCGTTGTCAGCAACACCGTCACGGTGACGGTGAAACTGACCGATGCCGGGAATCCGCTCCAAACCCAGATCAACGGCGCCGTGAAACTCTATGGCAAGCCCACCCTGATCACGCCCACCTGGAGCGGGGTCGGTGCGGCCACCGTGAGCAATGCGAACTTTAATGTGGACGGAAAATACACGCTGCCGGCGTTCCCAACCCACACCAACACGTTCTTCAAGGCGGTCATCGAATAACAAGGAGTATCTATGGTATCAGCGATTATTGTGGCCGCCGGCCGCAGCGAGCGGATGGGCGTGGGGACGGACAAGGCGTTTTTAAGCCTGGGGCCCAAGCCCGTCGTCGTCTGGGCGTTGCTGGCTTTTGAGGACAGCCTTGATATCGACAAGATCATCCTGGTCGTGCGTCGGGAGCAATTGGTGGCGGCCAAGGCGGTCGTTCAGATGTTCGGACTGTCGAAGGTTTCGGAGATCGTGGCCGGTTCCGGCCGGCGGCAGGACTCGGTTGCCAAGGGACTCGCCGCGGTCTCCTCGGAAACGCGTATCGTCGTGATCCACGATGGTGCTCGCCCCTGCGTGACAACGGAACTGATTTCGGAGACGGTCAAGGCGGCTCAACGCACCGGCTGCGGCATTGCGGCCAACCGGATTGTGGATACCGTCAAGTTTGTCGAACGCGGAACCGTGGTGGACCACACGGTCGACCGGACGAAGTTATGGGCCGTTCAAACGCCCCAGGCGTTTAAGTTGGACCTGTTGTTGCGCGCCTATCAGAAGGTTGAAGCCGAAGGCGTTACGGTGACCGATGAAGCGGCGGCCGTCGAGTTGCTGGGGGAGCCGGTGCGGCTCGTGGAATGGCAGAAACCGAACGTCAAAATCACCATGGTCGAAGACCTGGCCGTGGCGGCGGCTTTGTTGCGAATCAACGGTTGACAGGGAAGCCTGGGGTTCGGATTACACGCGCATGGACAAGCGATTTGCCATCTTGGGGGACATTCACTCAAACAGCGACGCCTTGCGGGCGGTTGTCGAAGATGCGCGCAGCCAGTCGGTCACGGACTTCCTCTGCGTCGGAGATGTCGTCGGTTACAATGCCGACCCCGTCGCCTGTATCACGATCGTGCGGGACGAAC
The DNA here is from genome assembly GCA_964580075.1 of uncultured Akkermansia sp. Taxonomy (GTDB): domain Bacteria; phylum Verrucomicrobiota; class Kiritimatiellia; order RFP12; family JAAYNR01; genus VGWG01. The sequence goes on from CAZOJL010000018.1 coordinate 2,693, forward strand.
TGAGCGCGGTGACGGTTCGCGGCAACCATGACCATTACTGCGCTTTCAGAGACGAACAGCTTGACGATTTCCAACCGTTGGCGGCAAGCGTGATCGCCTGGACGCGGCGCCAACTGTCCGACGTCGACGCGGCCTGGCTGCGGGCGCTGCCGTTGCAGAAACTGGTTATGGGAATCGATCTGGTTCACAGCACCCTCGACATGCCCGACCGCTGGGGGTATGTCTTTGACCTCCTGGACGCGGAGGCTCATTTTACGTATCAGCCCACAACCCTCTCCTTCAACGGGCATACGCATGTGCCGGTCGTTTTCGCCAAACAAGGCAATGATGTCATGCGGTTCGAGCCCTCGGCCTTTCAGGCCGGAATCGGGACGAAATACTTCATCAACGTGGGGAGTGTGGGTCAGCCGCGGGACGGCGACACCCGCAGTTCGTATGTGACTTTTTGCTCCAAAACGCGTAAGATCGAATTCCGCCGCGTGGCGTATGATGTCGATGCGGCGATGGACCGAAATATCCGTGCCAACATCCCCCAACGATTCGTCAACCGACTGGCGCTGGGCCGCTGAATTAACCCCTGCCTGAAATTTCGCTATTGACCCCCGCCGTTTATACGGTATTATAGAGGCGTTTTCACGGAAGAGGTCGACGTTCAAGGAGCAGATTGACATGGCGAATATCAAGAGTGCAGAGAAGCGGGCGCATCAAGCCCTGAAGCGCCGCGCGAATAACCGTGCCGGCAAGAGCAAGGTGTTGACAGGCGATCACAAGATAGAAGATGCGATCCGTTCGGGCAATAAGGCCGAAGCGGAGAAGCAGTATTCCGCCTTCACGTCCGTGCTGGACAAGGCGGCGAAACGGCGGTTTATCAGCGCCAATTGTGCCAGCCGCAAGAAATCCCGTTTGCACGCCCGCGTCAGCGCGATGGCATGAGCGACACGGCGTATCGGGTGCAAGACGCGTTTGCCGCGCAGCCGGCGGGTGCCGGATGCGCGGTTTCTCTTTTTGGGGAAAGGCCCGGGGCGTCATGGAGCCAGGCACCATTGAGTTGCGTGATTTAGGGGCTGACGTCGATTACGCCGTCGCGGCCGCCCTGCAGGACGAGCTTCACGCCGGGCGTGTGGCCGGAACGGTCGGCGATACGCTGCTGTTGCTGGAACATCGGTCTGTTTACACGCTGGGACGTTCGGCCGATCCGGAGCATATCCTGCTGGACGCTGACGAGCTGAAGCGGCGTGGGATTGTGCGTGCGTCGACCTCGCGCGGCGGCGACGTCACCTACCACGGCCCCGGCCAGTTGGTAGGCTATCCGATCATTCACCTCGGGTGCCGGGGATTGGGTGTGCTCGCGTATGTTACCGCTGTGGAAGAGGTGCTGATTCGAACCCTGTCCAGCTTTGCGATCCCCGCCGGGCGTGACGCGCGCAACCGCGGCGTATGGGTCGATAACGACAAAATCGCCGCCATTGGCATCCGTGTTTCCCGTCAGGTCACCATGCACGGATTCGCCTTGAATGTGAACACCCGCCTCGACGATTACCGGGGGATCGTTCCGTGCGGACTGGCCGACGCCGGGGTGACCTCTATGGCGCACCTTCTCGGCCGGTCAATCGACCTTGCCCACGTCAAGACAACACTTTTCTCGCACTTCCGTACGATTTTCAGGTATCCTTAGCCGAAACAAACGGAGAAGCGAATGGATACGTTGCGCATCGGTTTGTACGGAACCAACGGGCATCAGATTCACCCCCTGCTGACGCCACCCCACCCCTATCCGGCGACGCTCGCGGCAGTGGCGGGTTTTCCGGTGCGTACGATTGAGGACATGCGCGCCAACGGCGTCAGGGTGGTCGTCGAGAAGGACCTGGCGGCGCTGCTGATGCGGCAGGACCTGAATCTCGTGGTGCTCTGTTCCCCGAGACGCGGCGACCAGGCGGCTGATGCGGTCGCCGCGCTGCAGGCAGGCAAGCATGTTTATGCCGAAAAGCCTGCCGCGATGACCGAGGCGGCGCTGGACAAAATACTCGAGGCAGCCCGGGTGGCGGACCGTCGTTTCCACGAAATGGCGGGAACCGTGTGTGAGCAGCCGTGGTTCGCCATGCGCGAGGTCGTGCGTTCGGGGGTGATCGGAACCGTCGTCCAAGTGACGGCGCAGAAGTCCTATCCCTATCACGACCAGCGCCCCCAGGACGAGACCGTGGACGGCGGCCTGATCGGGCAGTGCGCGATTCACGCCGTCCGCTTCATCGAACAGGTGGCAGGGGTTCGGGTGTCCGAGGCCGAGGCGATGGAGACGATTTGCGGCAATCCGTACGGCAACGGCGGGCTGCGCATGGCGGCCACGCTGATGCTGCGACTGGAAAACGGCGGCCTCGCCTCGGTCACCGCAAATTACCTCAATCCGTCCGGATTCGGGCGCTGGGGGAACGAGATGATCCGGATCTTCGGGACGGAGGGGATGGTCGAAGGGACCGATGGCGGCATCCGCACCCGGCTGGTGGTGGGGCGCGAGGATCGCGGGCCGCTTGATGTCTCCGCCAAGCCCCCCGATTGGCTGGGGTGTGTCGTGGCCGACTGTCTCGGGACCGGCGCGATGCCGTTTTCACAGGAAGACGAACTGCATCCGCTGCGGGTGGTGATCCGGGCGAACGCGAATGCAAAACGGAGGGAAGGACGGCAATGAAACACGTCATCATCATCGGGGCGAGCGGGTTTGGCGGCGAAGTTGCGTGGACGTTGACGCGGATAGCCGGGTCGGCCGGCGGAATCAAGATCATGGGCTTCTGCGACGACGCCCCGGAAAAAAAGGACGGCGTGTGGCAGGGGCTGCCATTGCTCGGATCGGTCGAGTCCACCGGTTGCGGGGGCGAGGTGTGGTTTCATGTGGCCGTCGGGGGCAATGCGGCACGGGAACGGCTTACGGCGCGGGCCAGGGCCCGCGGGTGGACCCCGCTCACGGTGACCGACCCGTCGGCTGTGGTGGCGGCCGACGCCCGCATCGGGGACGGCTGTTACATCGGTGCCGGCGCGGTGGTCTCGTGCGGCACCCGGATAGGCGAGGGCGTCATAATCAACCATCAGGCGACGGTGGGGCATGACGCGGCGGTGGACGCCTTTGCCCAAATCTGCCCGGGTGCCCGGGTGTCGGGCGGCTGCCGAATTGGCGCGCGGGTGCTGCTGGGATCGAACGCCGTGGTGATCCCGTGCGTGTCGGTGGGATCCGATGCGACCGTCGGCGCGTCTGCCGTGGCCTTGCGTGGCGTGCCCGACGGGGGCGGCGTCGTGCGGATCGGACGCTAAACCGCGCCATGAACGCGCGCGCCACGGAAACGCGGCAAAGCAATGCCGTCCGTGCGCGACAGCTCCCCGAAGAAGCGCGCGACACCGCACGTGACAAGGTGGCATATTCCTTGCTGCCACCCACTGGCAGGTCCGGGATGCCTACAGTGAGCGGCATCTGCGTTTCGGTTCCTTTTACGACCGTTGACGGGTGTGATTGGGGGTTCTCGGACGGAGGAGCATGGATGATGTCTGTATCGAAAAGCCTGGCGGCGGTCGTGCTGGCCGTGTGCGCAACATGCTCGGGGGCCGTGACCGCCGCTGCCGTCGACTTGGAAGACGCCCAATACAACGTTGTGGTGACGCTCTACAATGCGGGGCAGTGGGAAGCGGCGCTCAAGAAAATCCAGGAGCGCGAGGCTCGGGATCTTTCGGATCCCATGCGCATCAAATACCTTTATGCGCGGGGACTGGCGTGGGAGAAGGGCGGCAAAACGGAGGAAGCCGCCCGCGCGTATGCAGCCCTGGTTGAGAAATATCCGGAGGCCACCGAAAGCGTGAAGGCCAGGCTTGCCGGCGTGTTCATCCAGTATGCGGTCCGCGACTACGCCGCCGTTCTCGCCGCTGTCCCCCTCATCAAGCCGGACGCGTTGTCGGCAACGGAGCGACAGCAACTCGCAGTGATGACTGCCGAGTCCTGGCTGGCCAAAAACGAATTGAAACAAGCGGTCACCGCCTATGGTCTGGCCCTCCAGTTGGGCGCTGACCGCGCAAGCGTGCACCCCAGGCTGTTCAACGTCTACTACCAACTGGGCATGAACAAGGAATTGGTCGAACTTTCGGCCGACGGCATCCCCGGCCTGGCGGCCGACACACTGGCCGCGATCCGTGCGCAAGCCTGTTTCGAACTGGGTCAATTTCCCCAGGCCGAGGCGGAAGCCCGCAAGGTTCCCACCGGAAGCGAAAACCTGCCGCGCGCCTCCTTCTCGCTTGCGCAGGCCCTGATCAAGCAGGACAAACTGGCGGACGCCATCGCGCCCCTTCAGCTCGCCATCGCGGGCTTGCAGAAGCCCCCCGTGCCGCCTTCGGCGCATCTTGCCCTTGTCGAATGCCTCCTGGCTGCGGGTCAGGTCGCCGAGGCCAAAAAGGCCGTGCAGGCGGCTTTGGAGCGGGGGCGCGCGCTGCCCGCCGCCGAGTTCAAGACCTTCCGGGCGCAGGCCGCGCTGCTAACGGTGCGCATCGCGTCAAAAGAAGGGGACAACCGCAAGCTGGCCGATGCGGTCGTCGAGGCCCGCCCCCTGATTTCAGCGGAACAGTTGCCCGAACTGCTTTACGCCCGCCTCTTCGCCCTGCACGAGATGGGCGACACCGCCGCGGTGCTCGCCAGTCTGAAGGACGACAAGGCCGTTTTCGAGGGCAAGCCCCAGGAGGGCCCGGCCGTGCTGCTTTACGCCGCGACCCTGAAACAGGCTCAAAAAAGCGATGAGGCCGACGCGTTGCTCGACGCCTACGTGCAACGCCAGCCCCACGCGGTCGAGGCGCTGCGGGCGCGGGTGGAACTCGCAGCCCTCGCGTTGAATCGGGAGAACTACCCGCGTGCGGCCGAACAGCTTCGCGCGGTTCTGACCACCCCGGAGGCGGCCGCCAAACTGGGCGCCGAGACCTTTGCGGCGTGTCGTTACAACAGCGCCATCGCCGCTGCAAAAACGGGGGATGCAGCCGGCGCCATGCAAACCCTCCACGAGCTGCTGGATGCCAAACCAGCCGCGGAATTCGGCGCGTCCGTCGCCCTCCTGCTCGGTCAGACCTGTTTGCAGGCCAATGACACCGGGGGGGCGGTCAAAGCCTGGCGCCAGGCCCTGGCTTTTGGCCAGGGGGTGGATGAAGCCGATATCCGGGACCGCATCGGCCGCCTCCTCCTCGCCGCCGGTGATGCCGCCGGTGCGCGCGCCGAGTACGACGCGTTGGAGAAGCTGGTGGGCGGCGCGGAAAAGATGCCGCGCGAAGCCTGCGAGGCGTCGGCCCGCGCACGTTATGCCGTCGGCGATTTTGCGGCGGCGGCCGCCGCCTATGAGGCGCTCCAGGTCCGATTCAAAGACGCCGCCGTCTATGCCTACGAGGCGGCCGTGTGCCTGGAGAAAATGAAAAAGTGGGCCGAAGCCGAACGGGGGTACGCCCAGGCGGAAAAAAACCGCAACAGCCTCCCGCCCGAATACGCCGCCGCCCTGACGGAAAACCTGAACCGGATGCGGTTCCAGGCGGGCACCGGCGACCGCGGGCTGGCCTATTGGGTCGGACACCTGAACCGCGAACGGTCCGTTGCCGAGTTCGATGCCGCCGCCGCTGCGCTCTGCCGGATCACGGACGCCGGCAAACAGGATCGCGAGGCCCTGACCAAACTCGACGCGGCACAAGACGTCTACAGCGCCGACGACATCCGCTACTATGCGGTCGGTGCCGTTCGTCTGCACGCCATGGCCGCCCTCGAGGACGCCGCCGCCTTGCGGCACATGAGCGTGAAACTCGCCGACGCCTTCTCGGCGCGGGAGAAAACCTTTACGGAGAAATCATGGGGAACGACCGTAGCCCCGGCCATGATCTGCTTCTACCGGGGGGAGGGCGAACGCCGCTCGGGAAACCATGCGGAGGCGCTTGCGGCCTTTGAGACCGTGCTGGCCGCCTATCCTTACAACGAATGGCCCGATGCCGCTGCGTGCGGCGCCGCCGATTGCTACGTCGCGCTTGGCGACACCCAGACCGCTTTGGCCAAACTGAACGAGGTCGTGAAAGCTGCATCGGGCAACGCAGCCTCTGCGACGTGGGTGGAACGCGCGACAAAGCGCATTGCAGAACTGACAGAAAGGAAATGACCGATGAGTGGGATTCAAACAATCGTAAACCTGTGCATCAAGGGCGGGTTCTTCATGATTCCGCTTTTAATAACCGCGCTGGCCGGCCTCGTGCTGATGATCGAGCGCTGGCTCTATTTGCGCGAAAACCGCATTGACAGCGACCAGTTCCATTTCGATCTGAAGACGGTGCTCAAGGAAAACGCCATCGAAGAGGCCATCGCGCTGACGGCACGAACCAAAGGGGTGATCGGCCGGGTGCTTCAAGAGGGCTTTCTTCGCATCAAGGGGGGTGAAAAGGATGTCGTCTCGGCTACCGAAAAGGCGATTTTGTCCGAAATGATGGCCATGGAGAAATCGCGCGGATGGATTGTAAACCTCTCTCAGGTCGCGCCGCTCCTCGGTATTCTGGGGACCGTCTGGGGGCTGGTCGTGGCGTTCATGACCATCGAGAAGACCGCCTCAACCGATCCACGCCTGTTGGCGGGGGGCATCTACCAGGCGCTGATTACGACGGTGGCCGGGCTCCTGATCGCCATCCCGCTCATCATCTTCCAGGAACATGTGCGCAAGCAGACCAACCAGATACTCGCGCTGTTGGATCTGTACCTCGTGGAAGTCAAAGAATGGCTGGTCAGAAATCACAAGACGGAGAGTGGAGACCATGCTTAAGCGCCATGAAATTCCCGAGAGCACGGCGATCAACATCACACCGTTGCTCGATGTGATCTTCCAACTGCTCGTGTTCTTCGTGCTGACGTCGAGCTTGGTGCGCCCGACCCAGATCGAACTCCAGTTGCCCGAGTCCACCAGCGGCGTGAAGACACCGGACGCCCAGGGTCTGGTCATCAGTTATCGGATGGACGGGCAGACCCCCGTGATCACGCTCAATGCCGAGGCGGTCGCAGACGTCACCTCGCTTGTCTCGGCATTGCGCATCCTCCGGGGCGATCCGCAGCAACCCCAGTCTCGCCTCGATATCCAGATCGACAGGACCGTCCCCTACCAGGATGTGGTCCGGCTGATGGACACGGCGCGGGACACGGGCTTTTCGAAGTTTTCGCTGCAGACGCTGGCTCCCAGTTTAGGCACGTCTCGATGAAAAACGAGAATCTCCAGCGCACGCAGCCCCATGCCGCAGGCCGGGTACAGATGCTCGGCACCGTGGCGGGCGTCCGGGCCTGCGAGCTGATCGCCGACGGCGACGAAATCGTCGCCGGCAGCGACCCGGCCTGTGACTTGCCCATCTTCGATCCGCTGCTGCCGCCCCGGGCGTTCCGCTTACGTCGGATCAAGTGCCATGCGGGCACCGGCGAACAGTGCCGCTGCCATTGGATTATCGAGTCCGGCCCACACGCCCGTGTCTTTGTCAACAAGCACATCACGCGGCGGGAACGCCTCCACTTCGGCGACACGGTTGAGACCGGATGCCACCGGTTTGTATTCGCACGGGCCGATGCTGCGTCTCGTAATCTTCGTCTGCATCAGAATGTGGCCGATCTGTGCCAGCGCCTGCTGTCCCGGCATGACGCGCCCATCGGGTTCCTGAAAAACAGCCCGTTCCATCGCTATGCCCGCCGCTTGCGTAAGGGCCTCTCGGTTGCCGGGACGCTCGCGGCCCTTCTCCTCATGCTGCTGCTGCTGAATCCGCGGGAGGACCGGTTCGAGTCCGTCGTCTCGCCACTCGAAATCCAGGTGGCCGAATCGGTCATGGCATCCCCGGAGGCGGTCCGCTCGCTCGATGCGGTTGTGCGACAGGCTTTCCAACCGACCGAATTACCGCCGGACGTGCCCGATCTGGCCGAGAAGGCCGTCGCGCTGCCGCCGGAAAAGCCAGCGCAGCCCCGCCTGCAGGAAGTCGCGACGATTGAATCTCCCGAACTCACCGCCGAGCCGATTGACCTCGGCAAACTCGAACCGATCCCATCCCGCCTTGCCGAGGTGCCCGACGGGGTGCGGGTTCAACGGCCAGCGGCCACACTCGAATCATCCGCCCCCGCTCCCCGGCGCGAGCTCGCACATGCGGGGGTTGATATCGAAAACGCGCAACTGACGGCATTCAAACCCGCGCGCAACGACGCGGCCGTGGTGCGTGCCATCCAGCAGGTGGCCGCCCTCGACAAGCCCGACATGCCCGCCGCAACGCCTGACCGCACCACGTGGCATCTGCCGGTTCTGCCGCCTGCGCCCATTCAGACCGTCGCAACCGCCGTGAGCCGTGAAACAGCCGCGTTGACCGGATCCACCCCCCCGTTGCGCCGCCTCAGCCTGTCCGAAGCGGTTCAGACACCCGCTCAGGCGGGCGAGACGGCCGAGCTGCACGCCCGGGCCATCAGCCTCCCGACGGCCGGCGTCGTGACCCGGGCCGCTGTGCGCGACGTGTTGGCGGCGATCCGGAAACCGACGGCGGAAGGGCTCAACACCGATTCCCCCCACGCTATCGAACAGCTTGCCGCTTACAAGGCGAGCCCCATCGGCTTCGAGTCCTTCAAGGGGATGCAGGTGCCGGTCGTGCGGCTGTCCGAGCAGTTGCAGCAACTGGAGCCCACGGGAACGGCCGATCCGATCAGTGTGGATGGGGTCGTGTCCAAAAGCGAAATGGCCATCTCCTGGAAAAGCGGCCGCTTTAACACACACGCACCGGGACAACCTCCACCCGTGGCCGATCCGCCAACCTACTGCTTCGTCGGGAAGACGGAGATCAACGGTAAAACCCATCTTTACATCGCCTTCACCTGCGTGGATCCCGACATTTCCCAGCTTCTGGCTCGTTCCGGGGGCGGAAACGCCGCGGAACTCATTCGCGACGACTCGGTCGAAATCTTTCTCGATACGAATAACGACCGCAAGGACTATTTTCAGATCATTGCCAATGCAAAAGGCGGGGTGTGGTCGGGGTATTACCCGCGGCCCGCGTATGATGGCAAGGCCTTCACAGAGGTGCAGCCCTGGGATGCGCATGCCACGGTGAAGGCCGGGGTCACACGCGATCCGAGCCAGTGGACGTGCGAGGTGGTCATCCCATTCGACAGGCTCGGCGGAATGCCGGCCAAAGGGACACGGTGGGCCGTCAATTTCGCCCGCAATTTCCGCGGACAGGGAGCGGACTGGCAACTGCAGAGCTGGTTCGCTGTTTATGACAAGCAGCGCAACTTTCATCATCCGAATTTGTTTGGCATTTTCGAGTGGTGAACAAAAGGCCGGGCGAATCGTCCCGTCCCGTTGCGCCGCACCGCTCCGGTTTTGCAGTCGCCTCACGGGTGAGAATCGGGGCGCATCCCTGTTTTATTGACCTTGCGATGTGGACCTGTAGGCCGCAACTCCGATTGCGGCCCATTCCAAGGCCGGAATCGGAGTTCCGGCCCACCGAACTCAAGCCTGTAATGAAACAGGGATGCGCCCTGAGAATCGCCGCTTGCCAGATAGCAATTGGCAGGGACGCACGGGATTTGATATACTGATTGCAAAACAGGGCCGCAGGCGGCGACCAATAGGGCGCCCGGTGTGATCCTGAGAAAGGGCTACACAATGATCAGCAAGAAAAGTGCGCAGGCGATCAACGCACAAATCAACCGTGAATTCTTCTCGGCCTTCCTCTATCTGGCGATGGCCAAGGATGCCATGTCCAAAGGGTTCAAAGGCGCCGCCAACTGGTTGTCCGTCCAGTTCAAGGAAGAGCAGGAGCATGCTCTCCGTTTTGCAAAATATCTGGAAGACCAGGGGATCAAGGTCGTCCTCTCCGCGATGGAGGCGCCCAAGACCGAGTGGGCCGATTTGCTCGATATGTTCAAAGACGCCCTCGCCCATGAGAAGAAGGTGACTGCGTGGATCAACGAAATTGCCGAATTGGCTGCGGCCGAGAAGGATTTCGCGACGCAAAACATGCTGACGTGGTTTATCAACGAGCAGGTCGAGGAAGAGTCAAACGCGACCGACGTCATCTGGATGCTCGAAATGAGCGCCGGGTCCAAGGGCGCTCTCTTTATGGCCGACAAGCAGCTCGGGAAGCGCGGCCGCAGCTAAATCGCGATCGGCGTGTCGGGGTTCCGGAAACCACGGATTGCTAATGCATGAGGTCTGATGTCCTGAACCCCGGACACGGTCTAGAGGCGCGTGCATGCGTCGTGCACGTGCCGGTTCGGGGACGTGGATATGGAGTTGGCAACAGTAGAGTCCGGGGCGGTCTTTGGCGTGGACGCCTTTCAGGTGCGTATCGAAGTCCATGTGGGCGTCGGCGAGTTCATGACCGTCATCGTGGGCCTTCCCGACGCCGCCGTGCGCGAAAGCAAGGATCGCGTCTGGACCGCCATCCACAACTCGGGCTACCGGCCTCGTGCGGGACGCGTCACGATCAATCTGGCCCCCGCCGATGTGCGCAAGGAGGGCCCGAGCTTCGACCTGCCGATCGCGGTGGGGCTCGTCACGGCGTCGGATGAGGCCGACTGCCGCAGCCGCCTCGGCCGTTTCGGCTTGATCGGCGAACTCGCCCTCAGCGGCGAGGTGCGCCGCGTGCGCGGCGTGCTGCCGATCGTGCTGGAGATGCGCAAGAACGGCTTGGAGGGAGTCATCGTGCCGGTCGACAATGCGACCGAGGCCGCCGTTGTGGAGGGTATTGGCGTCTATCCCGTCCGCTCGCTCCGCCAGGCCGTTGATTTTCTTTCGGGCGAAGTCGACATCCATCCCGTCGCCCATGACCTCGACAACCTGTGTCGTCTGTCCCGGCGGCATTGCGACGATTTCGCCGAGGTCAAAGGACAGGAGACGGCCAAGCGGGCGCTCGAGATCGCCGTCAGTGGCGGCCATAATATTCTGCTGATCGGTCCACCGGGGTCGGGCAAGTCGATGCTGGCCAAACGCGTGGCTTCGGTGCTTCCGGAAATGACCCTCGACGAGGCGCTGGAAGCGACCCGCGTCCACAGCATCGCGGGGTTGCTCGACGACCGGCAGGCGCTGGTGCTCAACCGTCCGTTCCGTTCGCCGCACCACACCGTCTCGGACATCGGCCTGTTGGGTGGCGGCGCCAATCCCATGCCCGGCGAGGTCACGCTCGCCCACCGGGGCGTCCTGTTTCTGGATGAACTGCCCGAATTCAGCCGGAACGCCCTCGAAGTCCTCCGCCAGCCGCTGGAGGACGGCAAGGTCACCATCTCCCGCGCGGCGGGCACGGTTACCTTCCCGTGTCAGTTCATGCTGATCGCCGCCATGAACCCCTGCCCGTGCGGCTACTACGGAGACCCCGCCCACGATTGCCGGTGTTCGCCCCAGACGGTGCTCCGCTATCGCAGCCGCATTTCCGGGCCGCTCCTGGATCGGATCGATCTGCATGTCGAGGTTCCGGCCGTCCGCTACGACGAACTCGCCTCCGCCCCGCACGGTGAAACCTCCGAACGCATCCGGAACCGGGTTTGCGCCGCCCGCGCGCTCCAGCATGCGCGGTTCAAGAAGCGCCCGCGCGTCCTGTGCAACGCCGACATGGGGCCAAGCGATATCCATGCCCACTGTGCACTGGATGTCGCGACGCAGGACCTCATGCGCCTGGCGATGCAGGAGTACCGATTCAGCGCGCGTGCCTATGACCGCATCCTCAAGGTCGCCCGCACCATCGCCGACCTCGACCAGTCCGACGCCATCCAATGCATCCATATCACCGAGGCGATCCAATACCGTACGCTCGACCGGGCCGGGTGAGGGGTTGCGGAAGGGGCTGCGGGACAGGGGAGGGGATGCTTTCATACAGCATCACGCAGGCTTTCACGGTCGTCATCGATGCGGATTGGGTTTTAAGCCGTGGAGGAATAAGATGAAACAATGCGCATGGGGAATGGCGGCAGGTCTCGTGTGTCTGCTGGCGGGTTGTGATGGCCCAAGAAACTCGGTGGTGGCGACGGTGACAAATGCGCCACCGCCGAGCATGGTGCTGATCCCGGCGGGCATCAACAGCGGGACTGACCCTGACTTCGGACCGTACTCGCTCAAAAACCCGACGGCGTTCTACATGGACGCAACGGAGGTGACGAAGGCAAAATGGGACGAGGTATACGCCTGGGCTGTGACGAACGGGTACTCGTTCGACAACGTCGGGTCGGGCAAGGCGACGAACTATCCCGTCCACACGGTGAACTGGTACGATGTGGTAAAGTGGTGCAACGCCCGCAGCGAGAAGGAAGGCAAGACGCCGTGCTATAACCTGAGCACCTGGGCGTGCAACTTCGCCGCCAACGGCTACCGTCTGCCGACGGAGGCGGAGTGGGAATACGTAGCGCGGGGTGGGCTGAGCGGCAGGCGTTTTCCGTGGGGGGACACGATCACGCACAGTCAGGCGAACTACTACAGCGCCAGTTGGCCCAGCTACGACACGAACCCGACGCGCGGCTGCCACCCGACATACGCGACGGGCGGGCATCCTTACACGAGTCCGGCGGGCGCGTTCGCGGCGAATGGGTACGGGCTTTACGATATGGCGGGGAACGTGTGGGAGTGGTGCAACGATTTGTCGGCGGGTCGGTCCATCCGTGGCGGGTGCTGGGACGACTCGAATGAGTAGCGTTGGTCTCGTCCATAACTTCAAACTACCGCGTGGGCTGACTTGAGTTCCAACTCGTTGATGTTGTGAGTGTTGAGTGTGCTTTCAAGTTACCCGAGTGTTTCTTTGCGGCGAAGCCGCGCGGCTGGCTTTCAGCTTTTCTCTGTCTGTGGGATTGATGCTTGCTTTTAACACCTCGCGCTGCTATATGTCACACCGACTATTACTGGTGGATGCCCTGCATCATCCATTTTGAAGGAGTTGGGGTGATAGGAAACCCCGGACCGTGCATCACTGTTTCTCTGACCTCTCTATCACACATAAATATAGGTGGCGCAACGTTATGAAAGCAAATCACTGGGAAACAGTTTTAATGGCTGTCTTGGGGGTCTCTCCGTCTGTTCTCACCGAAACGCTCTGGGCGCTCGCGCAGGAATCCCCGCCGGTTATCCCTGACCGTATCGTGGTGTTGACGACGCGGACAGGCAGGTCGGCGTTGGAGGCATCGTTGTTTTCCGGCCAGGAATCCGGATGGACGCGATTGTGTTCGGAGTTGCAACGCCGTGGATTGCCGATCGAAAACAAACTCCGCTTCGGGCTTGCCTCGGATCACGTTCGCATCTTCCCTTCGGCAAACGGCGCCTGTGACCTCGATGACATTACCACATCGGCGGATAACGCGGCCGCCGCTGATTTCATCCTGCGCCACCTGCGGGCCGAAACGGATAATTCCCGCACCCGCGTGCTGGCATCCATCGCGGGCGGACGCAAGACCATGGGCGCGCTGTTGATGGCGTGCATGAGTCTGGTGGGCCGCGAGCAGGACCGCGTTTTGCACGTCCTGGTGAATGCGCCGTTCGACACGCCGCTTGATCCGCCGTTTCTGTTTCCGACAGGAAATGACCGGCATCGCACGCGAGAGGGAAAACCGGTCACAGTCAAACCGAAAGTGGATTTGATTGATGTCCCGTTCGTGAAGATGCGGGGCTGGTACGAAAGCGCATTCAAGAGCGCACCCCCGAGTTATGCAGCGCTCGTCAGAGGCTTACAGCGGGTCGCTCCGCCTGCGGCTAATTCGCCACGCCTGACCCTCGATGGCGATACCGGTACGATGTGCGTGACCGGCAGCGATGACGTGGCCCTGAGCCCCACCGAGTTCGCCGTTGTCTCGCTTGTCCTGCGTGACGATCCCGCCATCGCTGCTACGCTCTTCCGACTCCGCCAGACCCCTCCGCCGGCTTCGGTGCCGGCCTGGCTGCATGATTTCTGCGAAGGATCCCGTTTTACCTCCGACGAAACTGCGGCGCAGGAGGTCAGCAAGTGCCTCTCATCGGCCCGCAATAAACTTGCGGCGCATCCGGCGCTGACCGCTTTCGCAGACGCGCTCCTCCCCAAGCGTAATCGCAAACCGACCTATCCTAAAGCCAAAATCACCTTTCGCGGGTTCGATGGTTTTGCGGATATCCGCAGATAACCGTTTCATTGTGCAGCAGGGGAGACAAGTCGTAAGATGGCGCCGTTTTAAGGATACCTGGGCCGAAGTCCGGCGTCCCGTGTCGTGAGACCGTTGTGTAGATGAAGTCCTTTTATTGAAACCACATCCGAAAGGAGATCACAGATGAGTGAGCAGACATTCTGGATGGAGAAGCTCGCTGCTTTCCTCCATGACCCGCCGAACAAGTGTCTCGATATCGGCGGCCATGGCAAGAACGCCGACGCCTTTCTCGCAGCCGCAGGATTTACAGATGCCGAGGAACGCGAGCAAATCATAAAGAAAGTGAAATACGCTGACCACTTCGACGCGGCTGCGCAACGCTTTGGATTTCCCAAGGACAAATGCTCGGCAACGTTCGCCGAAGATCCGGCACGCGCCTTTGTGCATCCGCTCTCCTCGGCTGCAATCGCGGTCCGATCAAATCTGGTTCCACAGGCGGGCGCGGTGCATGAGACGCTCCAGACCGCCATCATGGGGATTGAAAGCGATGATTGGCGTAGCCGCTTTTTTCTTTACTGGCGCCGCTGGCAGGAAAACGCCTCATCCGTGGATCCTGACCTGGCGTTTCTTGCGGCCGACACTCGCATCCCGGATCATAGCATCTGGACGCACATGACTCTGGCGTCGGCGGTCGCCGGTTGTGGCGGCAAGCCCACGATGCTCCTGTTTCAATTGGGGCCGGTTCAGGACTTCATCGCCCAGGCCCGCTCGACGCGCGACCTGTGGTCAGGGTCGTATCTGATCTCCTGGCTGATGGCCCATGCCATGAAAGCCGTGAGTGATGCGGTTGGTCCCGATGCCATCATCTTTCCCAATTTGCGCGGCAACGGCATCTTCGACGCCCTTCACAAAGACACGATCTACAGCACCCGCTGGGCCGATGGAAAAGGCGGCCATGACACGACGTGGGATCGGATCAAGCAGGAAAAGGGTGGAGACGCCGAGGTTGCCACATGGCTTCTCACCCCCACGCTTCCCAATCGCTTTCTCGCCCTCGTTCCCGAATCACGCGCTGCGGAACTCGCCCAGGCGGTCGAAGCGGCGGTTCATACCGAACTCGCTCGCATCGGTGACGCGGTCTGGGCTTGG
>CAZOJL010000018.1:18027-20029 GCA_964580075.1 uncultured Akkermansia sp.
CGAAGCGGCGGTTCATACCGAACTCGCTCGCATCGGTGACGCGGTCTGGGCTTGGCTCCAGAAAAAAGGTACGCAGACCACATGGAAGGCGCGCTGGGACGCACAGCTTGCCGCTTTTCCTCAAACGGCCTGGGCCATCCAGCCGTGGCTCACCCGCGAGACCTGTCTGGCCGAAACCGAAAAACTGCCCGACACGGGCGTAGCTGAGCGCCTGAAAGCGGTCTTTGCGCTGGCGGAAGAAAAGCTACCCAAGGATGATCGCGACGAGCGTTATTACAATGCTGACAAAACCCGCCTCAAGAACCCCGGCCTCCTCTGGTCGGCGCATTACGCGCTCGTGGATGCCAAACTCGCCGCACGTCGCAATACCCGCGATTTTGCTGCGTGGGTAAACCCCATGCCCGACGCCTCGGTTAAAGACTCGCTCTCGGGCAAGGATGAGTGCATAGGCTCGGAAGAGTTCTGGAAATCCTTGTCTGCTGAACCTCTTTTCAACAAGGCGTCGGGGCATCGCTACGGCGCCATGAACCTGATCAAGCGTCTCTGGTGTCGCATGGATGAAGTGCCCTATCTGTCCGTTCGCCTCGGTCTTTCCGAGAGCGTTATCTCCGGCGCGTTAAGGACGGATTCCACGGAGGAAATCGCTAACAATAACATCCGTGATCGCGACCCGGCGACCGGGAAACAGAGTTCGCCTTCGCCCTATATCGCCGTTCTCGCCCTTGACGGCGATGAAATAGGCAAGTGGGTCTCGGGAGAAAAGACGCCACTCCTGTTGGAACAACTCGCACCGAAAGCACGGGGTTATCTCAAAACACTTTCAGGTGCTGACACGGTCAAGCGCTTGCTCACCCCCTCCTATCACCTCCAGTTCAGCGAAGCGCTCGCCAACTTCGCCATCTGGAAGGCGGGTGCCGTCGTCACCGCGAATCACGGCGAACTCATCTATGCTGGCGGTGACGATGTACTCGCCATTCTTCCGTCCACCCGAGCTATCGCCTGCGCCCAGGCGCTGCGCGCCGCATTCCAAACCGATTACGAAGGGGCTCGTCTGTATCCGGGATCGAAATGCGAGGTCTCGGTCGGCATCGCCATCGGTCATCAGAATGCCCCGCTGCAAATGCTGGTTCGCGAGGCGCAGAAAGCGGAAAAACGCGCCAAAGGATTGTACGGCCGCGCCGCGCTGGCCATCAGCCTCTACAAGCGTTCGGGCGAGACCATCGAATGGGGATGCACATGGAAAAGCAAAGCCCTCGACCTGATGCGGGAGATCACCACCCTGAACACAGCGGGGAAGCTCTCGGGCCGCTTCCCTTACGCTCTGGCCGCGCTGCTCCAGCCCTACGCGCTGGAAGACGAGAAAGATGCCGGCAAACTTGCGGCCATGCGCCCAGTCATCGAGGCTGAGGTGCGCCATGTCCTTTCGCGCCAGGGTTCGGGCCTCTCCGGCGACGAGCGGAAGGCGCTGGCCTGCGAGATCGACGCCTGGCTCGCCGTTTGCTGGTCTCCACCGCCGTCTGCGTCCGGTGTCCGGCGTCCTGGGTCCCAGCCCGAGGACGCAGGACCCAGAACTCAGGCCCCAGAGCGCCAAGCGCCGCAGCCCCGCCCCCAAGACTTCATCAACCTGTTCCTGGCCGAAACATTCATCAACCGTCTGAGAGGGGAGAACTAATCCATGAGTGATCATACCTACAATCTGCAACCCCGCGACCGGCTCTTTTTGCGCGACGCCCGCCCGATGGCGGCCTCCGACGCCGGCCTCGGCGCCAACTGGCCGCGTCCAGACCAGCTCTGGAATGCCATCATCAACGCCTTTCATCGTGCCTGGCCCGGGCCCAAGCTCCAGTCGTGGGAGGGCGCGGCACATACCAAGAGGGCCACGGACAAGCATCAGGATTCATCCTTCCGCTTCGGCGCGCTCAAGACCCTCGGCCCGTTTCCGTCCAAGGACGACGAGATCTATTTTCCTTTCCCGCTCGACTGGAACATGGAGATCGTCCCG
>CAZOJL010000018.1:20129-31389 GCA_964580075.1 uncultured Akkermansia sp.
TCCCGCTCGACTGGAACATGGAGATCGTCCCGTGCGCCGGAACGGATCTTCCTGCGCCGCTCACACACGCCTTCCGTGCCATGACAATAGGCAAGGCAGATCACCCCCAGTGGCTTTCGTTGTCCGACTACACCCGCTATCTTGCGGGCGAATCCTTCGAACCGATCAAACCTGATCTCTACGACGAAGAGCGCACCATCGGAATAGCCATCAATCCCGAAACCGGCACGACCGGCGATGACGATCACAAGCTCTATCAGGCTGAGTATCTGCGGCTTCGCCCGGATGTTTCGCTCGCCTTCACTGCCTCGTGCAAAATCACGCCCAAAGGCGATGTCTGCGTCACGGTCGATGATGTGTTTAAGTTGCCCGACGCCCCGCAGGAACTGATTCTGGGCGGACAGCAAGGCGTGGCCGGGCTCACGGCGCGGGCCGCCGAACTCAGACTGCCTCAGGCCAAGATCACGACGCAATATTTGCGCTGGACGCTGCTCTCGCCCGCAGTCTTTTCCGCAGGGTGGCTGCCGGGATGGTGTCGGGATTCGCGAAAAGCGCCCGAGGCGCCGCTCGGAACCGTAATGCTGCGGGAGGCGTCCGCTAGCCTCATCGCCGCCCGCGTCGGAAAGCCACTGCCCTTTTCCGGCTGGGATCTCCAGTCCAAGGGCCCCAAGCCGACGGTTCTCGCCGTGCCCGCCGGCTCCTGCTATGTTTTCGATTGCGAGACCGTCGAGAAGGCGCGCACGCTGGCCGCGCTGCTCCACGGCCGTCCCCGCAGCGACCGCTTCGGCGAAAAAGGCTTCGGCATCGGCGTCTGCTCGTCAGTCGGGACGCAGGACTCAGGACCCCGGCCCCAGCCTGAGTCCCCGAGTTCTGCGTCCTGAATCCTCATCACTCTCACCCACAACCCAAAAGGAAAACACAACCATGACCACCCAAATCCTCACGCTCTTCACCCGCACCCCGCTTCACGTCGGGGCCGGCTCTTCTGTTGGCGCCATTGACCAACCCGTCATCCGCGAACGCCATACGCGCTTCCCGGTCATCCCCGGCAGCAGCATCAAAGGGGTGCTGGCGGACTTGTGGAACGACCCTGAATCGCCCAAGACCCGATCCGAAAAGGCGTCGATTCTCTTTGGATCGGATGACTCGAACAATGCCCGTGCTGGCACGCTCCTGATCGGAGAGGGTCGCCTTCTTGCCTTCCCCGTCCGCGCGGCCAAGGGGTGCTTCGCCTGGCTGACCTGCCCGCTCGCGCTCAACCGCTTCATGCGTGACAGCGGCAAGCCTTTCGCCGTTCCCGCGCCAGCCGAAGAGGAGGTGTTTACCGCCTCATCCGATTCAAAGGTGGTTTTCGAGGAGTACCCGCTGACCGTCAAAGGTCCGTTGGACGCCGCCCTCGTCGCCGCCTTGCAGGGCATCTGCGACGATGACGTTTGGAAAGCGCTTCCGGCTAAGCTCGCCGTCGTGTGCGACGAGCTCTTCAGTTATTTTGCCGAGAACGCCTGCGAGGTCGCCCAGCACATCCGCGTGGACGACGAAAAGGGCGTGGTCGCGAACGGCGCGCTCTTCAATCAGGAGAACGTCCCATCGGAATGCCTGTTCTACAGCGTCGTACAGGGTAAGGATGAAGCAGCCTTGCCCGCGCTGCAAGCGGGGCTCGGGAAATGCGCCAATCTGCTTCAGGTCGGCGCCGACGCCACCACCGGTCTCGGTTGGTGCACGGCCAAGATGAACTGAACCTGTTGAAAAGGAAATGCAACAATGAAAAACCTTGAACAGATCCGAGCGAAGAATGCATTGGATGCCGCTACTGGCAAAAGTTTCAGAGGCGCAAATGACGGCGAAGTGGTGAAGAAGATTCCGCCCATGATCCGCGAGAACGGTCTCTTGGGAGCACTCGCATTCGCGAAGGAAAACGAAGCGAAGACTAGCCATGCCGATGTCTTCCGCGCGATCATCAAGCATTTGGCAGGCATCGGCGCGATCAAACAGGAAGCTGATCTGGCGACGTTCATTCAAACGCTTTGCGCCTCCGACGCCGCGCACCTCCGCGCCCTCACCGCCGAAGCGTTGGCCTATCTCAACTACCTGCGCCGTTTCGCCCGCAAAGGGAAAGAGGAGGGAGAAAATGCCAAATCCGCGTCCTGAGTCCGGATTCCGGGGTCCACAGCCCTCCCAACCCCGCCCGACGGCCCTGTCCGAAGTCGTCACACTCCTCGGCGGGGAGCGGTTCCCGAAATGCGAGTCGCCCTCCCTGCGTCTGGAGAAGTTCGTCCGCATCGGCGGCAACTCCAAAAAGGACGAGATCGCCGACGTGGTCGCATGCCACGCCAAGCACGGTCATCGCATTCCCGCGTGGCCGACCCTGCCGTCCGGATCGGTCTCCTTTACCGCTACGCTGGGCGCGCGTCTGATCATCAACCAAGCCGGAGGAATCCTCGAGAACGCCGGACTCTGCCTCCACCGCCATTTCGGCGACCCCTACATTCCCGGCAGTGCCGTGAAGGGGATCGCCCGCCACGCCGCCTGGTGCGAGTGGCAGGAAGAGACGAACCCTGAAAAGAAACGCCAAATCGCACAGCAGATTGTCCGCGTCTTCGGTTATCCGACGGGGGATCAGGGGCTGGACAGTTACGTCGCTTCCGGATATTCCGACCGTCCCAAAGCGAGCGCCGGCGGCGTGTCTTTTCTACAGGCCGTGCCGGAGGGAAGGGTGGAACTGGCAGTGGATATTGTGACGCCTCACGGCGGCAACGATTGGAGTGATCCCATACCGAACCCCTTCCCTGTGGTCAACAACGGCGCACACTTCCGTTTTGTCATTATCCCGCAGAGAGCATGTTCTTCCGCTGACACCCGAGCTTCAGAGTTGTGGCTGAAACGTGCGCTTGGCCATCAAGGCGCGGGAGCAAAAACAACTGCGGGTTACGGTTGGTTCATGGGAGATGGTATCTCGCGGCCAACAGAGAAAGTGATCCAAATTCCTTTAAAACTCATCTCGCCAGCGTTTCTTCGTGGAGCGTCTGACGCATCTCAGGGTGAGTTGCGTGTGGCGACATTGCGCGGAATGTTACGCTGGTGGTGGCGCTACCTTTTCCGTAGCATCATGACAGAGGCCGCCCTCAAGCAACTGGAGAGTGAGGTCTGGGGTAGCGCGAGCACACGCCCGCCACAAGCCAGCATGATTACTCTACGGCTAATCAAGACTCCCATTCAGAATCGTGCGATGCCTTTCGACAAAGAAGCCAAAGCTAAACAGATGCCGCGTTCCTTCAACCAAAACAGAACTGCGGGAATCGCATATTTGTCCTATGGAATGGACGAGCGGTCAAAGGACGAGACAAAACGGAGAAGCGTTCTGGAGCCGGGCGCCGAATGGACGCTTGAACTCACGGCGCGTGCGAACCGGATACTGTCAGCAGAACAGATATTGGAACATGCAAAACTTGCGATTACAGCCCTTTGTAACTTTGGCGGAGTTGGTTCTCGATCCCGGAAGGGGTTTGGCTCGCTCGATTGTGGAATGACCTTTTCTGATGACGCCACACTCTTTGAACGAATGTTCAAGTCCTTGGCAGGAAGTGGGATCACCACCGATCCTGATATCGAGAACCCTTATGCCTACACCACTTCACTTGCGGGATCTGTGATGGTGAAGGTGCGTGATGCATGGCAGGTCTTGGATCGCATTGGCTATGCAATCCAATCAGTAGCTTCTTCCCACAAGCATGAAGACGCAAAAGCTGTTCTTGGATTGCCGCGCCAAATCCACGGCCCGCGGAGGGATCCGCTGCCACATCAACGCAATGCCCACACGCCCCCCGTGCATCTTCAAGGCGTGTCTCCAGTCAAGAATCGTCTGGCATCGCCGCTGTGCGTTCATTTAGCGCCTGTGGCGGGTGGTTTCTCTGTGAATCTCACGGCATTTCCATCGAGTCTGGCACGCAGAGAAGACGTATCAACTCAGTTACTTCAGGAGTGCATTGATGAAATTGCAAATGTGTTAGCAAAGGCTTTTCCGATCAAATGAAGCATTATGTGAAGGACTCAGGACCCCGGACACCCGACCCAGGGTGCCTGCGTCCTGAGTCCGACGTCCTGCGTCCCCCACTCCCACAACACCCAACCCCCACCGAAAGGCGCGCCCCATGAAATCCCTCTTCGATAAATCCGGCGGCTACCGCAAGCTCACCTCCTTCAGCTTCGCCACGCTCATCCACCTCGCCACCATCCGCTTCTGCAAGCGCTTCATCCCTTACAAGGAGGATCCGCTCGGCAAGACCGCCGGCCAGATGATCGGGGCCGCCCGCTCGGGCCGGCAAAATATCATCGAAGGTTCGGAACGCGCCGCCACCTCGAAGGAGACCGAGATGAAACTCACCGATGTCGCCCGTGCCAGTCTCGCTGAGCTTTTGGGCGATTTCGAAATCTTCCTGGCTGACCGGGGCGCCATTCCGTGGAGCGTCCGCTCCACGGAGCATCAGGCCGTGAGCGCGCTCAACCCCGCCCCCTTCGAATACACCGACGACGTGCTGCACGACTACTGGGTCTGGTTCCACCGCGAGAAGAAGGCGTTCGACCCGTGGATCGAGCATGATGATCCCGCCGTGGTCGCCAATGCGCTGATCATCCTGATCCGCCGCACCATGGCCATGCTCGGGGGCCAGATGCGCCATCAGGGCGAGGCCTTTTTGGAAGAGGGCGGCTTCCGCGAGCGCCTGACCCAGTGCCGCGTCGAAGCGCGCGATGCCACAGCCGAGACCCCCGCACCCGCCTGTCCCGACTGTGGCAAGCCCATGCACACTCGCACCGCCAAGAGCGGCCCCAACGCCGGCCAGCCCTTCTGGGGCTGCACCGCCTACCCCGCCTGCAAAGGGACACGGAGGATTTCGAGGACTCAGGACCCCGAACTCGGGACCCAGCCCATCTGCGTCCGTAGTCCTGCCTCCTGAGTGCCCACCAAAAGAAAGCCAATCCCATGACACACCTCTGCCTCGTCTCCGACCAGCCCGTCCCGAATCTCCTGCCCGCCCTGGAATCCAATCCGGCGATCAAGCCGGATCGGGTGGTGCTAGCCGTCTCCGCGAAAATGCGCCAGAAGGCGAGTTTCCTCGAACAGGCGTTCACGGCGCGAAAGATCGCCTGTGAGATCCTTGATGTGAAAGATCCCTATAATCTGCCGGAGCTTCAGCAAACCTTTATCAACTGGCTCGACCCGCGCGCCAACGAGGCGGTGGTTCTGAATGTCACTGGCGGCACGAAGCCGATGGCGATCGCCGCTCAGGAGGCGTTCCGCATGGCCGGAAAACCGGTCTTTTATGTCAACATCGCGAGTGACGAAATCGTCTGGTTGGATGCCTCCAGGCCGTCCTGCCGCATGGAGAAGTCGCTGCCGCTCAAGACCTACTTCCAGATTCACGGTTACACGATGGACGAGGAACGACGCAACATGCCCGAAAAATGGTCCGCGTTCTGCAAGGAACTCACGGGCCATGCAACCCAATGGCAACAGGCTCTGGCCAAGCTGAACTGGCATGCCATGCAGGCCGAGCGCCGCGACGTGCTGGACGAAGGCCGAATCGCCGATGGCGGTTCGCACTGGGACGAGATGATGGAACAGCTTTACTACAATGAAATCATCCGCGACCGCACCCGCCTCCATTTCAAGAGCGCCAAGGCCCGCGCTTTCGCCAATGGCGGATGGATCGAGTGGCAGGTGTACGAGACGGTCCGCAGTCTCGCGGGCGTAATCGATCCCACCCTGAATCTCCAGATCGCCGATGCTGCGGGCAACAAGAACGAGCTGGATGTGGCCTTTCTGTGCCGCAATCGGTTGTTCATCATTGAGTGCAAGACCAAGCATCTGGATCGCAACGCGGACGATTTCCACGGCCCCGCCGCCGAGGCGGTTTACAAGCTCGACGCCTTGCTCAAGACCGGTGGAATCCGAACCAAGGGGATACTGGTTTCGTTCATGCCGGTCGGTGCCAACCACAAGCATCGCGCCGAAGCGGCAGGCATCACCGTGATTGATCAAGGCGGCCTGCCCCGCCTCAAGGAACTGCTCACGACCGCGATCAAGTAGACGGCGTTCAGATCACAAGATCCAAGACTCCGCCTCTGCGTTCTGGGTCCTGCGTCCTGAGTCCCCCCCCAAGAAACCGAAATGGCTCGCAGAGACACGTCGTGCGGATATCCACGGATAACCGCACGCCCCACACGGGCCTGATCTTGGCGTATTCTGACGGTGTTTTCAAGAACACCTCGGAGACGCCCATGACACTGTCCACACACCTGACGCTCACTGGCGAGCAGAACCTGGTTCTGACCCTCCCCCCGAAAGACCCCGTGCTGATCAAAGGCGCGGCGGGAAGCGGCAAGACAACCGTTGCGGTCTATCGCGCCAAACACCTGCATGAATCCTACCGCGACCTCTTCCGCGAGGATACGATCGCCGTCTTTTCGTATACAAACGCGCTGGTTAATTTCATCCAGGAGTTGCTCCCTGCCGGTTCTTTTGCGGTCATGACTCTGCATAAGCAGGCCATGCAGTTGGTCAGGCGTCATCCCGAGATGGCGCGGCTCACACCCACAAGTCCCGTCCCGGCATGTATTGATCTGGCCTTGGTGGCCGCGCGTCAAACCTGCGGCCGGGAGCGTTCCATCCTGCAGAAAGACAGGGATTTCTACCAGCATGAGATTGCCTGGATCAAGGGGCGCTGCATCGCCACGCTGGAGTCTTATCGGAATACTCCCCGCACTGGACGTGGCACCGCCGACCGCGTGACCGCCGATGACCGCGAGGTGCTGTGGCAGGTGGTGACCGAGTACAACAGGCATCTGCGCGCCGCTGGCAGCATGGACTGGGATGATGTGATCCTCGGCGGACTGTATATCGCTTCTCAGCCGGGGTTCGAGCCGCCGTTTACACACATCGTTCTGGACGAGGCGCAGGATTGCACCTTTGCCCAATTGGCGCTCATCGCCAAGCTGGTGACGCCCGAGACCAACAGCATCACCCTAGTTGGTGACGCCGCCCAACGGATTTATCAGAGCGGGTTCTCTTGGGCGGAGACAGGCATCCGCGTGGCTGGCGCCCGAAGCCGTGAATTCAAGAAAAACTACCGGAACACAAAACAGATCGCCGCCGTCGCGGCCTCCCTCCTGTCGCATGAGGAGGATCGCACGGAATTCACGGAATCCGAAGTGCCTGATCGCGAGGGCATAAAGCCGATCCTGAATCATTGCGCCTCGTTTGCGATTCAACAGAATCTCCTCGCTCAGCGACTCGCGGCGCTTCCAGAAGGGAACTCTGCGCTCGTGACGGCCCCTTCTCGCAAGATGACAGAGACCATCAGCCGCGAACTGGAAAAGCAGGGGTTCCGGGTGGTCAATCTCAAGACCGGCCAGCGGCCGTGTGCCACAACTGCGGCCACAGCCTCGCGGACCGTCTTTCTCTCCACCATGAATTCCGCAAAAGGCTTGCAGGCGGACCATGTCTTCCTCTGTTCGTTGAACGCAGGCGATCTGCCATCGAGGGGGCACGAAGATGACCCCGAGGAAATCTCCCGCTCCCGCAAGCTGCTCTATGTCGGCCTGACCCGGGCGCAACAGACCGTGGAGCTGTTCTTCTTCGGGGAGCCTTCGCGCTTCCTGGCGGAGATCGCCCCGGAAACGATGGATAAACAACGCTGGAAGCAGGGCGCATGAATGCTCAAAATTACCCGTCTCCCATCGCCGATGCCGCGCGCAAGCGCGGGATCACCCGTCTGATCCATTTTACACCTGCCGAAAATCTGATCGGCATGATCGAGACGGGCAAAATCCTTCCCCAGAAGGAACTGCTCGCATACGCCCGAACGCAGAAGGATGCGTTCCTTCTGGACTACATCCGCATCAATGACGCCTTGCGGTATGACGGACGACGCGACTGCATTAATCTGTCCATCCAGCATCCCAACGTGTATTTGTTCCGTCGGTTTCGTGAACAGCACAAACGGTGCGATATCTGGGTGGTGATTTCTCTTCCTGTCGAGTGCCTCGATATTCCAGAAACCGTCTTTACAACCGGTAACGCGGCATCTTCGCATGTGCGAAAGTATGGCACGGCGACGGGGATCGATGGATTTGAGGCCCTTTTCTCCGAGCACTTGATCTCCGCCAACATGCAAGGATCCCGCACGTTGGCGCGTGGGGTGCTGGCCAGTCAGTACCCGACGGACATTCAGGCGGAAGTATTGTTGCCTGCACCCGTTGATCTGATGCGCATTGTATCGTTTTCGGTTGAAAACGAGGAGCACGCACGACGGCTCACGGGGATGTTTCGCTGCACCACCGCCGCCGCTTTGTCTGAACGCGTGACGGTTGTGCCTGATCTGTTTGGTGAAAGGAAGGGCTGACTATGGCATCACGACCTGTTTTTTTCCCTGTATTGTCCGGCGCTCCCGGAGTGAAGATTGAAATGGTTTCATTTCAATGGCTGCCAGGGATCGCGCCTTCCCAGAAGAGGAAAAATGTCGTTACTCTGCATCAGGCTATGCAAACGGCGTTTGGCGGACACACCCCGCTCGAAGTCTCGTCCAAATCACCCGTCGCCTGGGGCGTCCGGTTGAGCGCCTTTAGTCTGGGGATTGAAAGCACGCGATCCCGCGGATTCGTGTGCGTGGAGGCGCTCTATCAGTGCAGCAAGGTATTTGCCGATGCGGGGCCCTTTCCACAAGGGTATGCGCTTCCGGCGATGGAGGCTCGCGAGTTGGTTAAACCGCACGCCGCCAAACCGGTGAAGGCCTTCGATCTGCACGGCGTGCGCTGGCCGATCACTCCATCCCGCGCCTTCTATGACTGGATCTATTGCCAAGCCCTGCATCGCAACCCGGAATTGGTCGCCGAATTGAGCGGCTTCACCTGCTTTACCGACATTGAGTTCAATCCCACGCGCTCCATAAATTGCCAGGCCTATGCCGTTGCTCTTTATCAGTCACTGGTCGCGTGCGGGCAGTTACAGAAAGCGCTCGCTTCCCAGGCCGACTTTCTGTCCATTCATCCACGCGAATCGGTTTGCCTGGAACCGCGCCGCAAGACTCCGCGCGGTGCGCGCCGCGTTCCGGCGCGCAAACCCAGCCGGCCACGTCGTGGTCCCGCGCCCCAGCCTGCTCCGTTGACCCTCTTTGAACAGGCCATGCCCAGTCAGGAATAATCCCGATGACACTCGACCTCTCCCAACTGTACGCCGCCGATGGCACCGCCCGGCTCGCCCGCCTCGATGCGTATGTCTGCGCGGCATGCGGCGCCGTGCCCTTAGGCGCGGACGTGATTCTCACCGGGCCAGCCCCGATATGGCTCTACCTGCGATTGGCGCACGCCCTTCACGGACGCGTCCGCACGCTGTCCTACACAAGCCCGGTCTCGGGCGAAGTGACGATTTTTGACCACAACCCCTGAGTCCGCGTCTTGAGTCCCCCAAACCATGGCATCTCTCATTCTTAATGGCGACACCCTGCGCGTGACCCTTCAATCCAAACGGATCGAAGTGCTTTGCCGCGTCGTTGACGAGCAAGGCGAGCGGCAGGAGACCCATCAGGTGCCGCTCTTCGATGTCGAGCGTGTGGTGGTCATGGGAACGCCGTCGGTTTCCATGCCGGTTCTGACACGGTTGATGGATGAGGGGATTCCGTGCTTCTTTCTGACGCGGCATGGCCGCTGGCGGGGAAGCCTGCTGCCAGACAACAATCTGAACGCGCACCGGCGCATCCGGCAATATGAAATGGGCACCGACGTTGCATTCGCCCTTCGCGTCTCCCGCAAGCTCATACAAGCCAAGATCAAGAATGCGCGGAGGGTTTTGCAACGGCTGGCCGCCAACCGGGACCTCTCGAACGATCCCGAACAGATCCGCGTGTGCGATGAGATGCGAAATTGGGCGGACAAGGCCCTGATCGCCAACACCACCGATATCGCCCGGGGGTTTGAAGGCATGGCCGCCGCTCTATATTTTCAAAGGATCGGATGCTTCTTTTCCGAAGCCATCCCCTTCGTCACCCGGAACCGGCGTCCGCCGCGCGACCCGGCAAACGCCTTGCTCTCATTCGCCTACACCGTGCTGCTGGGTGAAATGGAAGGCGCCATTCGCGCGCATGGTCTGGATGCCGGAATCGGCTGCCTGCATTGCGACCGGACCAACACCCCCTCGCTCGCGCTGGACCTCATGGAGCCGCTGCGGCCGGTCGTCGCCGATCTGCTGGTGCTCAATCTGGTCAACCACAACATGGTCAAGCCGGAAGAGGACTTCGAAACCAACACCGACGACGGCGGGGTCTATCTCTCCGAGACGGGACGCAAGGTCTTCTTCCTGATGTATGAGCAGGCCATGACCCGACGTTTTGCTCTGGCCAAGGGTCAGCCCCATACCGACCTGCGCAAAGTGCTGGACGATCACGTCTGCGCCTATCTCCGCATGCTGGATCAAAACACCGAAGAGGACTTCTTCCTGCTGCCCTGACCGGCCCGATAGAACCCGAGACAAAGGGCGCAGAACCCGGAACGCTGGCGCATCGGCCGGCATCTGGAGGCCCCGTTGCCCACGCTTTAATCATGCCCTCACTCGCTCATGAAATTGGCGAGACCGCTCGCGACCTCGCGACCTACCGCATCGGCGAGACGGCACCCCGGTATATTCCAAAAGAACAGGAGGCGCGCCATATGATCCGACTCGTCGCCTACGACATCACGACCCCAAAACGCCTGCGCCTCGTAGCCAGAACCTGCGAGGACTACGGTGTGCGAATTGAGAAAAGCGTCTTCGAATGCGATCTCGAAGAATCCCACTTCGTTGTCTTTTGGAGCACGCTGAGCGCCATCATTGACCCTGAGGAAGACTCGTTGATTGCGTATAAGATCTGCAAATCCTGTATTCGAGATATTCACAGTGCGGGAGTCATAGAAAGACCCCAAGCCCGGCTCGTCTACCTTTTCTAACGCCCGGGTCACACACATCCGATCCATTGTCGGAGGCAGTCAGATAACCATAAAACCGGCCATCTGCCTCCGAGCATCCATAAAGCCTTAAAAACCAGCAGGTTGCGTGTCTATTTTTCAATGCTTATGAACCCAAAAACAGCCACCCGGTATTCAGAACAAGCGCCTCCCTCCAAAACCATCATAAACACCCCAAAAACGCCTTGTAAACCAATGCATTTATGAGGTACACTCAAAAAGATTCATTCAGCCGAAAGGCGATTGTGACGGTAGCCTTGACGACCGG